>DASQEJ010000001.1:0-3690 GCA_035633715.1 Actinomycetota bacterium
GGGATGTGGACGTCGGGCAGCGCCGCGTTCACGCGCCGTGCCATGCGGCTGCTCGACAGGACGAGCACGCCCGCGTAGACGCGGCCCCCGAAGTCCAGCGACCGCCTCCACTCGACGAGGCGCGTCGTCGCGTACGTGATCTGCACGAAGATGAAGTCCGCTCGCCCCCGCCACAGCAGGTCGCGCCCCGACCGCACGACCGTCCCGATGCGGAAGTCGGGAAAGCCCTGGAACAACGGGCCGGTCCCGAACGAGCGGACCTCGTCGATCATCCCGCGCACGGTCAGGTCTTCCGCCCGCCGTCCCTCCTTGGGCGCGTCCCCGTAGACGAACAGGAAGTGGTCGACGCCGTATGCGGCGGCCGTCAGCAGGTCGCGCCGGAACCCCAGCACGTTGCGATCGCGCGCGTTCATGCACGCGATCGACAACCCGCCCATGTACGCGACCTCGTGCGCGACCGAGACGCTCGAGACCGTGGCGCGCCCGAGGTGGTTGTCCGGGATGAGGAACGCGTCGACGACCGGCTTCAGCACGTGGATCTGGTCGCGCACGATCTCGATGTCGGGACGTCGCGGGGGCTGGATCTCGCACAGCACGCTGAAGCGGCCGGAGTCGAGGAAGGAGGGGGGCGGTTCGGGAGGAGGCGGTACGCCGGAGGCGGACGGGCTCATGGCCTGGATATACCAGGCCGCCGCCTCAGTGGGTGAGGTCCTGGACGACCTTCTTCACCTTGCGGACCACCGGCTTGGCGCTCGCAGGGCCGGGCTCGCCTAGGCCGAGCTCGTCGTCGTCATCGTCGTCGTCGTCATCGTCGTCGTCCCGGTCCTTGGGGAGCTTGGTGCTCTGCTCGCCGACGGCCTCGAGGACCTTCGTCACCGGGTCCGGCTCGGAAGCGACGGGCGGCTGCGCCGGCTCCTGCGCCACGATCGCGTCGTCCTGCTCGACGGCGTCCCGCGACGGCGTCACGGGGGGCTTCACGGGCGCGTCGTCCTCGGGGAGCGCGGCGACCGAAGGGGCACGGCGCTCGGGAGGCCTGACGCCCTCCGGCTGAGTCGGCGCTCCCGACAGCGCGACGGCGACGATGACCGCAGATGCGGCCACGCGCTCGACGAGCATCGGGCTGAGCGTGGGCGTGATCCCGATGAAGTTCGAAGACGCCTCGGAGGTGGACCTGTCGGTGAAGAACCCGCGCACGGCCACGACGGGCGCGAGGGCCCAGCCCTCGGCCTTGTCCCACGCCCTGCGGAACGAGCTGCGAGCACGGTGGAGCAGGGCCTTGACCTGTGCCGGCGTCATGTGGAGCTCGCCCGCCATCTCGCGGTGCGAGAGCCCCCGCAGAGCGCGCAGCTTGAGCGCCTGGGCGTGGAGCGGCTGGATCTCGGCGATGGCCTCGTGGATCCGGGGGTGCTCGCCGACCACGATGTCCTCGGGGCCGCGCTCTGTGCCCGCGGCCTCGTGCTCGTCCGACAAAGAGACCTGGACGGCGTTTCGCGACCGCGCCCTGATCTGGTCGAGGCACACGTTCGAGGCGATGCGTGACAGCCACGCGCCGAGCTGGTACTGGCCGTTGAAGCGCCCGAGGGCCTGGTACGCCTTGAGGAACGTCTCCTGCGTGGCCTCGTCGACGTCCTGCGGGTTCTTCAGCATCCGCGAGCACACCCGCCTGATGCGCGGCGAGTAGAGGCGGAAGATCTCGTCGTACGCGTCGCGCCTGCCCTCCTGGAAGGCCTGGACGAGCTCGCGGTCCGACGCGAACGGGGGCGTGGTTCCCTCGCGGGCCATATTTAGATGGTTCGCCCTGTTTTGCACATCTCCTACAACGACGCCGGGGCCCTCGAGGTCGTTCCCCGAGGGCAGATCCGGCTAGACCGTAGGCGAGGGGGCGGTGGTCGAGGGGGCCGAGTTCGTGGAGCCGCCGTCCCACGAGCCGGAGCCGTTCGAGGCCGTGCCGGAGCCGTTGGAGGCCGAGCCGCCGACCTTGTCCTTGACCCCGCCGACCATGGGCGACAGCTTCCCGCTCTTGTTCAGGTAGAAGAGCGCGCCGCCGACCGCCGCGACGATCGCGAGGGGCGAGATGCGCGACCACAGCGACGGCTTCGGCCGCCTCATCTCCTGGACCTTCTCGATCGCCTCTTTGACGGCTACTGCAGCGATGACCTTCTTGATCAGCGGGTTCATGGTCGCCTCCGGGAAGTAGTTGGGTGCCGTACCGGAGTCTCCTACCCAATGCCGAGACCTTTGAACGCACGTTCAGAGCCCCCTAACGCCCGTCCAATGTGGTGTGCACCTCTATGCGGGAAAATGGCGACATGATCGTCTTCGAGGAGTTCGAGGCAAAGACCGGCGGGCGCCTCGACGCGCTCGACATCACCGACGAGGTACGTGACACCGTGACCGCTTCCGGTGTCCGCAGGGGGAGCGTGTTGGTCTTCTCCCCGCACACCACGTGTTGCGTCATCATCTCCACGCCCGGCGCCCGCATGTACGAGGTCCTCCAGCAGACGATGGAGGCGATCGCGCCCGACGGCGACTACTACGCGCACGACGACCTCGACATCCGCACCGAGAACCTCGTCGAGGACGAGCCGGCCAACGCACCCGCTCACATCGTCCACGCGTTCATGGGCAAGACGTCCGAGTGCATCCCGATCATCGACGGCGCCGCTGCGCTGGGCGACGGTCAACGCGTGTTGTTCGTCGAGCTGGACTCGTCGCGGCCGCGCCGCTACTGCATCCAGGTCCTCGGCGAGTGAGCGCGGCCGCCCGTCCGCAGTGGCTGGCGGACGACATGGCGCGCATCGAGGATCTCTTGTTCGAGGCCGCGGGCGCCTCGCAGCTCGCGCTCGTCGCGGAGGCGTCGACGCACCTGATCAAGGCCGGCGGCAAGAGGCTCAGGCCCGCGCTCGTGATGATCGCATCGCGCGCTGGTGAGCCCGGGCGCCGCGCGACGGACCTCGCCGCCACGGCGATCGAGCTCGTCCACCTCGCGACGCTGTACCACGACGACGTGATCGACGAGACGGAGACGCGCCGCGGGGTGCCGACCGCGCACGCCAAGTGGGGGACGGACGTCGCCGTGCTCGCAGGCGACTACCTGTTCGCCAGCGGCAGCGCGCTCGGCGCGGACGCCGGCGGCGAGGTGCCGGGGATCCTGGCGCGCGCCATCGCCGAGGTGTGCGAAGGGCAGATCGCGGAGACCGAGGCCGCGGGCGATCCGCAGCGCCCGGTCGACGACTTCCTCGACACGATCGGAAAGAAGACCGGCGCGCTGTTCCGTGCGTCTTGCGACCTGGGCGCCTCGACCTCGGGCGCGTCTCCGGAGGCGCGCGCCGCTCTGGTGACGTTCGGTTCCCATCTCGGCCTCGCGTTCCAGCTCGTGGACGACCTCCTCGACTTGGTTGGCGACCCGAGGGTGACCGGGAAGATCCCGGGGACCGACTTGAAGGAGGGCGTCTACACGCTCCCCGTGCTGCTCGCGTGCCGTGCCGACGCGGGGCTCGCGGGGCGGCTCCGCGAGGGCCACCGGGGGTTGGACGAGGTCCTGCCGGTCCTCGAGGCGACGGGCGCCCTCGCCGAGGGCTTCGATAGGGCCCGTAGCGAGGCCGCGGCCGCCGAGGAGGCTCTGCGGGCCCTCCCGGAGTCGCCGTGGCGGCAGACGCTCCAGGACGTCCGCGACGGCGTCCTCGCGCA
>DASQEJ010000002.1:0-4453 GCA_035633715.1 Actinomycetota bacterium
ACTTGGGACAGAGCTTCTGCGGCTTCTCGTCGAGGGCCGTCATCCGGCCGTCCCCCTCCGCGCGCTCGCGGTCGTAGCGGCCGTGAGCGCGGGATGGTCCGCGGTCTCCTCGAGGAGCCTCAAGGTCCCCTCGCGTGCCGAGCGCGCGAGCGAGGCCCGGTCGAAGTGGCGCATCGAGTTCGTCCCGTGCGCCTTCAGGTCCGTGAGCCAGGGCCGGATCACCAGGACCGCGACGCCGGCGGCGCGTGCTGCGACCACCTCGCGGCGCAGCGCGCGGGCGAACAGCGATCGCACTCGCATGCGAGACCACAGCCGTGGGTCAGGCGCGCGACCCATGTCCTCCTTGCGGTAGCCGAGGGGCGCGATGCACACGATCGACCGGCATCCCGCGTCCGCGGCGAGGTCGAGCGACGTGGCGCTGACGACTCCGCCGTCGACGTACTGGCGGTCGCCGATGCGGACCGGCGGGAACACGCCGGGGATCGACGTCGATGCCCGCACGGCTTCGGGGAACGTCGCCGGGGGAGCGCCGGGCGCGCCGAACGCGACTCGCTGCCCCGTGTAGAGGTCCGCGGCACAGACGTAGACGCCGTCGCGCGGCCACTCCTCCGGCAGGTCGGCGTGGAGCCGGAAGCGCGTGTCCTCGGTGGAGTAGAGGCCGGCCGGGAAGACCTTGCGCAACGCGGACGTCGGCAGGCGGCCGCGCGTCGCCTTGTGCCAGTAGCCGCGCGAGGACACGACTGCGAACGTCGAGCCGATCCCCCTCCTCACGCGCTCGGCGGGCGAGTGCCACATCGGCGTGAAGATCGTGCGCACCTGGTCCCGCTGCTCGTCCTCGTCGCGCTCGGACGACGCATGGCGGCCGTGTGCGTACTCGAAGAAGTCGTCGCCGGTCCAACCCGACGCGATGTAGGAGCCCATGACGGCCCCCGCGCTGGTCCCGACGATCACGTCCGAGCCCCCGAGGTCCACGCCCCATTCCTCGAGCGCCTTCAACGCGCCGGCGTGGTAGCCCATGCCGACCAGGCCGCCGCCGCCCAGCACGAGCCCCCGGGCTTCGCCGCCGCTCGCGGAGCCGGACGATCGGCGGGGTGCGCCCTCGGGGTTCATCAGGAAGAAACTACCGCCCTACGGCGTCCATGGGTTTCTTCAGGTTCTCGTACCGGAGCCTCTCGCGCATGCCCGCGCTGTCGTACAGGGCACGGGCCGCGGGGACGTTCTCGGAGCTGACCGTCAGCTCGACGCGGCGAGCGCCCGCGTCGAAGAAGCCCGCGAACCCGCGCATGAGCATCGTCCGGCCGAGGCCGCGCCCGCGCTGCTCGGGAACCGCCCCGAGGTACTGGATGAAGCCGTTGTCGCCGTAGCGCTCGCCGAGGCAGAACGCGATCACCTCACCGTCCTCGATCGCGAGGTGCCAGTGCCGGGGGTCGAAGTCCTCCGACTCGACGGAGTCCATCCATCGTTCGAGCGGCTCCGGCTGCCACCGGTCGCCTTCGTACTGCGACCAGGCCCGGTTGAACGCCGCGTGGACCGCGGCGTCGTCCGGCCCGAGCTCGTAGGTGCGCACGACCACGCCGGCCGGTGCGTCGGGCACCGACGGGCGCTCGTCGAGCGCGATCTCCATCAGCGCGTAGTCGTGCGAATAGACGTAGCCGTTCGCCTCCAGCAGCGCCCTGGCGTTCGCCGTCAGGTTCGTGACGTTCTGACGCAGGAACCCGTCGCGGCTGCCTTGCTCGGCGGCCCGCGCCTCGACCGTCTCGAGCAGCCGGCGCCCGATCCCGCGGCCGCGCACGTCCGGATGGACCCTGACGTCGGCGAGGCCCTCGAACACCCACGCGTAGGCGACGACCCTTTCGTCGAGGCGCGCCAGCCACGCGTCGCGATCCCTGTCGAACTCCGCGGTGCGCCAGCGCCACGCGACGTCCTCCCGGTCGCTGACCGTGCCCGGCGCGTCGACGGCGTCGCAGGCGCGGTAGAAGTCGACGATCGCGTCGAGGTCGTCGTCCGTCGGGGCTGCCAGCACGAGATCCATCCGGTGACGGTACAGAATCGACACCGACATGATCACGATCTCCGGTCTGAGGAAGTCGTTCGGCGCGCGCGACCTGTTCAGCGGCGCGACGCTCCAGGTGGGCGCGCGCGACCGGATCGCGATCGTCGGGCTCAACGGGACCGGGAAGACGACCCTGTTCCGGATCATCGCGGGCGAGCAGGAGCCGGACGAGGGCGAGGTCGCGATCGCGAGGGACGTCGTCGTCGGATACCTCCGCCAGGAGACCGACGCTCTGCGCGGGAGGAGCCTGCTGGAGGAGGTCTTGTCCGCGGGCTCGGAGACCACCGAGGCCGGGCACCGCCTGTCCGTCCTCGAGGCCGAGATGGAGCAGCTGTCTCCGGGGGCCGAGCTCGACGCCCTCGTCAAGGAGTACGCGCGCCTGCAGGACCGGTTCGCGACGCTCGGCGGCTACGAGATCGAGGCCGAAGCCAAGCGGATCCTGGCCGGGCTCGGCTTCGCGCAGGAGAGCTTCGACAAGCCGACCGACACGCTCTCCGGCGGATGGCTCATGCGCGTCGCGCTCGCGAAGCTGCTGCTGTCGGCTCCCGACGTCCTCCTGCTCGACGAGCCCACGAACCACCTGGACCTCGAATCGGTCGACTGGCTCGAACGGTTCCTCCGCGGGTACGACGGGGCAGTGCTGTTGATCTCGCACGACCGCGACTTCATCAACGGCATCGCGACGAAGGTCGTCGAGATCGACGGGGGCCGGCTCACGACCTACGCGGGGAACTACGAGGCCTTCGTGCGGCAGCGCGAGGAGCGGGCCCGGCTCGCCGAGGCCGCCGCGGCCAACCAGCAGCGCAAGACCGCGCAGACCCAGGCGTTCATCGACCGCTTCCGCTACAAGGCCACGAAGGCCAAGCAGGTGCAGAGCAGGATCAAGGCCCTCGAGAAGATGGAGACTGCCGAGGGCCCGGCCCGCAAGGCGCGGACGATGAAGCTCGCGTTCCCGCAGCCCCCGCGCCCGGGCCGCGTGGTCCTCGAGCTCGCCGGAGCCGGCTTCTCCTATGGCGACAAGCGCGGGGTGGCCTCGGCCGGACCGCAGCACAAGGTCTACGACTCACTCGACTTCGTGATCGAGCGCG
Organism: Actinomycetota bacterium; assembly: GCA_035633715.1. Taxonomy (GTDB): domain Bacteria; phylum Actinomycetota; class CADDZG01; order CADDZG01; family WHSQ01; genus JALZEG01. The sequence goes on from DASQEJ010000002.1 coordinate 3,142, forward strand.
AGCAGAAGATCGCGCTCGTCGGGCCGAACGGCGCCGGCAAGAGCACGCTGCTCAAGCTCCTCGCGGGAGCGTTGACGCCGCAGAGCGGCGAGCGCCGGCTAGGCCACAAGGCGAAGGTCGGCTACTTCGCCCAGCACCAGATCGAGGAGCTCGTGCTCTCGAACACGGTCGTCCAGGAGCTCCAGCGCGCCGTTCCTCCGGGCGTCGACGTGAAGCCCCGCGACCTCCTCGGGCGCTTCCTCTTCTCGGGAGACGACGTCGACAAGCCGGTCTCGGTGCTGTCCGGAGGCGAGCGCAGCCGGCTCGCGCTCGCGCGGATGCTCGTGTCGCCGGCCAACCTGCTGTGCATGGACGAGCCGACGAACCACCTCGACATCCCGAGCCGCGACGCGCTCGAGGACGCGCTCGAGGAGTACAGCGGCGCGCTCGTGCTGATCACGCACGACCGGCACCTGATCCGCAGCGTCGCGGACCGCATCGTCGAGGTCCGCGAGGGCCGCGTCACCGTCTACGACGGCGGATACGACCACTACCTGGAGCGCTCGGCCCCCGAGCCGGAGCCGGCCGCCCAAACGGAACGTGCGGCCCCGCGCGTCAGCGCGAAGGAGCGCCGCAGGATCGAGGCGAAGGCGCGGGCGGAGACGAAAGGGCTACGCGACAAGGTCTCGAAGCTCGAGAGAAGGATCCATGAGGTCGGCGCGGAGCTGAAGCGGCTGGAGGCGGTCATGGCGGACCCCGAGGTGTACTCGTCGGGCACCGACGTGGCGGCGCTCGTGCGCGACTACGAGTCGGCGAAGCGGCGCATGACGCGGCTGGAAGGGGAGTGGGAGATCGCGGCGGAGAGCTTGGAGAAGGCCCAGGCCGACGCCTGAGCTACAGGCGACCTTCGAGCAGGCTCCGGTACTCGCTGTCGAGCGTGTCGAACATGCGGTCCTCGGCCATCTGCATCAGCGCCTCGATCGCGAGGAACAGCGGTGAGTCGAGGGCTTGCCCGAGGATGCTCATCAGGCGTTCTTCGGCCTCGTCGGTCAGCCCGAAGTTCCGCGACCACGGGGTCGTGCGCATGAAGTGGTCGACCGCGGTCTGGTCGGCGAGGCGTCGCTCGTCCACGACGGCGGCGATGGAGCGTGCGAGCATCCCCATCTCGAGCGTCGCCCGCATCTCGGTCCGGACGTAGTCCTGGAGGAAGGCCCAGTCCTCGCCGCTCAGGAGGTCGCGCCAGTGAGCCGTCAGGTCGTGTGTCGCCGGGTCGAGCTCGCGCAGGACGTTGTTGATGCGTGCATGCTCTTCGCCGGTGAAGGAGATTCGAGGC
>DASQEJ010000003.1:0-4853 GCA_035633715.1 Actinomycetota bacterium
AGCATGCCGGAGACGGCGAAGCCGTCGACGGCGGGGGCCGGATACGTCATCGGGATGTTGAACAGCCCCATGCGCACGCCCTGCGCGTTCGCAGCGTTCCAGATGGCGGGCGCGGTGACGCGGTCGAGGCTCACGAGGCCCTTGCTCGACTGGACGTTGCCGAGCGTGAAGCCGAAGATCCCGTGCTTGCCGGGGTTCACGCCGGTGAAGATCGACGTCCATCCCGGCGGCGTGTACGGCGGGACCGTCGACGTGAGGACGCCGGACGCGCTGCGGTCGAGGAGCCTCTTGAACACGGGCATGTGCCCGGCCTCGAAGGCCGGGTCGAGGACCGAATAGGTCACGCCGTCGAGGCCGAGCAGCAGAACGCGGGGCGTCACCGGAGCCTCCGCCACGCCGTCAGGAGGATCGCCGCCGTGACCATCGCGATGCCGAGCCCGAGGGCCGGGACCACGAGCCCCGTGATCGGGCCGAGGATGAACACGACCGCCTGCACGTCGGGCATCCCCGGGTTCGGCAACAGCCGCCGGCGAGCCAGGGCGCCGGAGAGACGCCCCGCCACCCCGCCTGCGGACTCGCCCTTCTCGGCCCCCGAGATCTCGATGAAGTAGTACGCGAGCACCGCGTAGACGACGACCCACAGGACGTCCGACGGCTCGGCCGCGTCCGACCGCCACGCCCACAGCGCGAGGCCCAGCGACGCGCTGGCCCGGCGGCCCCCGTCGGCGAGGTGGTCGAGCGCCTCGCCCTTGGCGCTCGTCACGTCGAGGGCGCGGGCGAGCTTGCCGTCGACGCAGTCGAACAGGAACGCGACGTAGAACAGGATTCCGCCGGCGACGAGGCCGGCGCGGGTGCCGGTGGCGAACGCGGCCCCCACGGCGAGGCCCGAGACGAGCGCGAACGCCGTCACCTGATCCGGCGTCAGCCACCTCTTGCGAGCCAAGAAGCCGACGAGAGGGACCGCGACCGGGTCGGTCGCGAGCACCGTCCACCAGTAGTCGCGCTTCTTCGCGCCCGGCGGCGCGGCCGCGGACATCACCGCCGCGACTCCGTCGCGGGATCGACGAGGCCGCGCCCCCGCAGCTGCTCCCACGCGCCCGCGACCATCCCAGTCACTAGGCCGGGGTCGCGGGTCTGCGCGGCCTTGCCCAGGTTCAGGATGAACAGCCCGATCCACGCCCACCACAGCGCGGCCTTGTGGAACGCCGTCTGCGGCATGAGCTTGCGGTGCAGGTAGAACTGGTTCGCGAGGTTCATGCGCTGGAGCTGGTGCGAGTTCAGACGCGACGCGTCGCTCTTCAGGTGGTCGCAGCGCGCCTTCGGGGTCTGGACGAGCGTGTACCGCCTCGACACGCGGTACGAGAAGTCGATGTCCTCCTTGTAGCCGTAACCCGCGAGGGCCTCGTCGAACCGCTCGTGGTCGAAGACCTCGCGCCGGTAGGACATGAACCAGCCGTTGAAGTACTCGAGCTTGCGGACGCCGGCCGAGTCGGAGACTCCCTCGGCGTAGAACCCGGGGCGGACCTTGCCCGAGGCCTCGGGCCACCACCCGCCGATCCCGAAGATGCGCCGGTAGATCCGGGTGCCGAGCGAGGGCCGCGCGGGCCGCTTCGGCGTGGCCCTGATTCCGCCCAATTCGGGCCCCCACCGCTCGTACTCCTTCAGGACCTCCTCGTGGCAGTCGGGGTCGAGCCACACGTCGTCGTCGACGAAGAACACCGGATCGCCGGTCGAGCGATCGATGCCGACGTTGCGCTGGACCGTCAGCCCCCGCGGCGCCGGATGGTGGAAGTCGAGCTTGATCCCGGCCGCCGAGCAGAGCGCCTCGATCTCGGCACGGGTCGGCGTGTCCTCGCTCGAGTCGACGACGACGAGCTCGGCCGGGAGCACCGTCTGCGCGACGAGGCTCCGGACCGTCTTCAACAGGTCGTCGGGCCTGTTCCTCGTCGCGATGACGAACGAGGACTCCGCATGAGTCCCTTTTGCGGGCGGGTTCGGGGGCACGGGAGGCAGGGTACCGTCAGACCAGCCGGGGCTGTGGGAACGATCCGCCCGGCCCCGTGCGTCTCCCATTGGTGGCGCACCACGACGAGCGAACCCGGGCAGGTGTCGACTTGCAAGGACGTACGTTCCGCCAGCGCGTCCTCTTTCCCGCGGGCATCCTCGTCCTCGCGGCCTGTGTGGTCACGGCGAGCTTCGCCCTCGAGCGCGGCTCGGGCGAGGACGAAGCGGCCGCGGGGCCCACCCCCCGCTACCACTTCCGCGACGTCACCGAGGCCGCGGGGGTGAAGGACGCCGGCCGCACTTGGGGGAGCGCCTGGGCCGACTTCGAGAGCGACGGCGACCCCGACCTGTTCCTGGTGCGGCACTGGCGGGAGCCGATCCTGTTCTTGAACGAAGGGGGCGTGTTCGACGCCATCCCGACGCCGCCCGACCTCGTCGGGACGCACATGGACAGGCACGCGTGCGCCTGGGGCGAGGGGAACCAGGACGGACGTCCGGACATCCTGTGCACGCAGGGCGCGGACAACGGGCAGGGCGAGGGGCCGAACCAGCTGCTGTTGAACACCGGCGACAGCCTCCGCGACCGCGCGCCGCAGTTCCGCATCCAGTACGCGAAGGCCCGCGGCCGGACGGTCAACTGGGTCGACTACGACGAGGACGGCGACCTCGACGTCTTCCTCGGGACGACCGAGCGTCCTCGGTTCCCGATGGAGCTGTTCAAGAGGGGACGGGAGAACTTCCGCAAAGCCCGCGTCGGGCTGTCGCACGAGCTGTCGGTGCTGACGTCGACGTGGGCCGACTGGGACCGCGACAGGGACTACGACCTGCTCGTGACGCAGCACTACCCGTACGTCACCGTCGCGTACGAGAACCGCGGCAAGTCGTTCCGGCCCGTCCACCTCCCGCGCATCACCGGCAAGAAGTGGCTCTCGGCCAGCTGGGGCGACTTCAACGGCGACGGATGGATGGACCTGCAGCTTGCCGGACGCAAGAGGCTTCGCATCTATCGCAACCGCAAGGGGCGGCTCCGTCCCGTCTACAAGACCCGGCTGAAGCAGGGCCGCGCGGGCACGTGGTTCGACGTCGACAACGACGGCGACCTCGACTCGTTCGTCGTGCAAGGGGCGCGCGGGAACCGGCCCAAAGACGACTCCGTCAACTGGCGGGACTTCCTCGTCGTCAGGAAGAAGGGCGGGTTCAAGCGCGTGGAGGAGGCGTCGTTCCGCGGTCCGACGACCGGCAACGGCGAGCAGGCGACGATCGCCGACTACGACCGCGACGGACGGCTCGACGTGTTCGTCACGAACGGCCTCCACTACTACCAGGGGCCGACGACCCTCCTCCAGAACAGGTCGCGCGCGGGGAACTGGGGCGGCCTCGACCTGGAGGGCCCGCGCAAGAACCCGCTCGGCCTCGGCGCGATCGTGAAGTGGAAGACCGACAAGCGCGTGCTCAAGCGACGGCTCGGGGACGAGGTCGTGTTCAAGGGCCAGAGCGAGGTGGGCTACGTCCACCTCGGCCTCGGCGACGCCGTCACCGCGAAGGTCAAGGTGAAGTGGCCGGGCGGCGCCGTCGACTGCCTCGACCTCCCCGCCGGCACCGTGATCTCCGTCGAGAAGGGCAGTCTCGGCTGCCCATAGGCTAGGCGCCATGCCCTCACGCTCCTCCGGAAGGACGTCGCCCGCGCTCTCGTTCAAGAGGCGCCGCCGCAGCCGCGCGCTCCCCCTGGCCCTCGTGGTGCTGGTCGTCCTCGGCGCCGCGGGCGGGACCTACCTAGTGCTGCGACCGTCGGGCGACGAGGGACCGAGCGCGAAGGAGGAGCTCGTCCGCGCCTGTGACGTCGACCTGGAGATCCTCGAGCGCATGTGGAACGGCTACGTCCCGAACCGCTCCGGCGACGTGATCGCCGTCGAGCACGAGCCGAACCAGTACAGCACCCGCCACTCGTCCCCGTGGCCGTACCACCAGGACGTGCCGCTCGTGCTCTACGGGCCGGGCTTCATCCGCTCGGGGCGCAGCGTCGATCGTCCGGTGACGGTCGCCGACCTCGCGCCCACGTACGCGAAGCTGCTCGGCTTCGACGAGTTCCCCGAGCGCGACGGGAAGGTCCTGCAGGAGGCGTTGAAGCCCGAGCGCAAGCGCAACGGCGTGCCGAAGCTGATCCTCACGCTCGTGTGGGACGGGGGCGGCGACAACGTGCTCGAGCAGTGGCCGGACGACTGGCCGGAGCTGAAGGCGCTGCGGGAACGGGCCACCGACTACACGGACGCGACCGTCGGATCCACGCCTTCGATCACGCCGTCCGTGCACGCGACGATCGGCACCGGCGTGTTCCCTCACACGCACGGCATCACCGACACGAGGATGCGCGTGAAGGGCAAGATGGCCGACCCGTGGGAGGAGAGCTCGCCGAAGCGCCTGCGCTCGAAGACCATCGGCGACCTCTGGGACGCGGCCAACGGCAACGTCCCGCTGGTCGGGATGATGGCGCGCGACGCGTGGCACCTCGGGATGATCGGCCACGGCGCGTACCTGCCCGAGGGCGACTTCGACCACGCGGTGATGGACGAGCTCGGCGGCGTCGAGTTCCGCACGAACGACGAGTACTACTCGCTGCCCGAATACCTCCTGGGGCTAGACGGCCTCGACGAGGCGATCGCGGAGGTCGACCAGCGCGACGGCGAGACCGACGGGCAGTGGCTCGACAACCCGATCAACGCGAGCGACGGCCAGATCAGGTTCACGCCGGCGTGGTCGATCTTCCAGACGGAGAAGCTGGTGCAGCTGCTCGAGACCGAGGGCTACGGCGCGGACGACGTCGCCGACCTCTTCTACGTCAACTACAAGCC
>DASQEJ010000004.1:0-3267 GCA_035633715.1 Actinomycetota bacterium
CATCGAGAAGCGCTTCGACGAGGTCACGCCCGACAAGCCGCTGATCCTGTCGAACCGCGGCTACCAGATCATGCTGGACCGCAAGGAGATGGAGAAAAACGACGTGACGGCGGCCGAAGTGGCCGAGTTCGTGCGCGACTACCGGATCTCGGACAACGTCACGGACACGAACAAGGTGGGCCCCCGCTTCGAGGACCGCACGAACGAGCGACTGTTCCTGACGGCGCTGACGCCGGAGGCGCTAGAGGAAGCCCTGGCCTGCGCCCGAGACCGCTGAACTTCGCCGCCTCATTGAGGCGCGCGTCAGGCTATGGCGAACGGATTGCTCAGTGAGGGCGGAGACGCGCCCTGAGGACGCGGGCGAGGAACAGCGGGTTGCCCAGGACGTAGCGGCGCCACATGCGGCGCGGCTCCTGCGCCAGCCGGTACACCCACTCCAGCCCCGCCTTGTTCATCCACGCCGGGGCCCTCGATACGACCTCGGCCGAGAAGTCCAGGAACGCGCCGACGCCGACGCCGAGGCGGGCCCCCGTCGCCTCCAGATGGCGGCTCAGCCACCTCTCCTGCAGCGGGTTGCCCATCGCCACCATCACGAGCCCGGCCCCCGTCGCCGCGATCTGTCTCGCGACGACGTCCGATTCCTCGGGCCGGAAGTAGCCGTCCCGCGTCCCCACGATGCGCAGGCCCGGGATGCGCTCCGTCAGGCGGCGGGCCGCCTCGTCCGCGACCCCCGGCTTCGCCCCCAGGAAGAACACCGGCCACCCGCGCGAGGCAGCTTCTTCCAGGATCACGGGGTTGAAGTCGGTGCCGTTCAGGTTCGCCGGGAACGGCTTGCCGAACACGCGGCCCGCTATCGCGAGGCCCGCTCCGTCGTTCAGCACGATGTCCGCCGCGCGGAGGACGGCCCTGTACCCTGAGTCCCTGCTGGCCAGGTTGAGCGTGTGAGCGTTGGCGTACGCGACGAGGGCCGGGCGCTCCCGTTCGTAGAGACGGATCAGCTCCCCTCGCGCGGCGGCTGCCGTCAGGCGAGCCACCGGTACGCCGAGCACGTCGACCGTCTCCACGGTGGTGCAGTCTGCCGTAAGCCGGAGCGCGGAACGGACCAACGACCTCGGGAGTGACAACTGCGATGAAGAAAGCCATCGGAGCGGCTCTCGCCGCGCTCGTGCTCGCCGCCGCGTGCACCGGGAGCGACGCCGAGGAGCCGAAGGCCGAGGCGACACCCCGGCCCAGCCAGGCCCCCATCCAGGGCCGGGCGGCGATCGCGTCTCCCGACCCGGTGACGAAGGCGCCCGACGGATGGTTCGAGGCGGCGTGCGACCTCCCGCTCGAGCAGCTGAAGCGCGTGCGCCGCGGCTACGTTCCCGGCCGCTCGCCCGAGCTCCTCGTCGTCCCGCGCGAGCCCAACTACTTCGGCAGCTTCGCTTCGTACACGCACTCCGGCCCGTGGGACTACGTGCAGAAGATCCCGCTCGTCTTCTACGGGCCCGGCTTCATCAAGGAGCAAGGTGAGATCACGCTCGACCGCGAGTCGACGATCGCGGACCTCGCGCCGACGCTCGCCGAGCTCCTCGACACGCCGTTCCCCGGCGGCCGTCCCGGCAACCCGGTGACCGAGGCTCTCCTGCCCGAGGAGGAGCGCAACGGGATCCCGAAGCTCATCGTCACGATCGTGTGGGACGGCGGCGGCTGGAACGTGCTCGAGGCGTGGCCGGACTCGTGGCCCTACCTGAAGAAGATGATGGACAAGGGCACGTCCGTCGGCAACACCGAGGTCGGCTCGTCGCCGTCCGTGACGCCGGCGGTCCACACGAACCTCGGCACCGGCACGTTCCCGAAGCAGCACGGGATCGTCGACATCCCCGTGCGCGAGGGGCTCGAGCTCTACGGCGCGTACGACGGGTTCACCCCGCGCTTCCTCCAAGTCCCCACGCTCGCCGACCTCTACGACCGCCGGACCGGCAACGAGGCGAAGATCGGGATGTTCGCCTACAAGCCGTGGCACCTCGGGATGATCGGCCACGGCTCGTACGTCTCGGGCGGCGACAAGGACATCGCGTTCATCTCCGAGAAGTTCGCCGGCGAGCTCAAGACGAACCCGGAGTACTACTACCTCCCGCCTTACCTCGAAGACGTCGAGGGCTTCGAGGAGGACGTGCGCAAGGTCGACCTCGACGACGGCAAGATCGACGACCTCTGGATGGGCCACGAGGTCCTGAACGATCCCAACAAGCTCCGCCACACGCCCGTGTGGGCGCTCTACCAGACGCGTCTGCTGAAGGCGGTGATCGAAGGCGAGGACTTCGGCGGCGACGACGTCGCCGACCTCTTCTTCGTCAACTACAAGCAGATCGACGACGTCGGCCACGACTGGAACATGCTGAACCCCGAGACGCGCGAGATCCTCGTGTACTCCGACAAGGAGCTCCGCAAGATCGTGCGGTTCCTGAACGACCAGGTCGGCGAGAACGAGTGGGTGATCGCGTTCACGGCCGACCACGGGCAGGGCCCGGATCCGAAGACCGTGAGGGCGTGGCCGATCGGTCAGGCGCTGATCGAAGAGGACATCGCCGAGGAGTTCGACGTCGACCCGGCGGAGCTCTTCCAGGACCGGCGCCCCGTCGGGTGGTGGATCCACCCGGAGGTCTCCGAGGAGACGGGCGTGACCGCCGAGGACCTAGCCGACTTCCTCGTGCAGTACACGCTGGAGGACAACAAGCGGCCCGACCCGATCCCGGACGAGTACCGGGGGATGGAGGATTCGCTGCTGTTCTCGGCGGCGTTCCCGAGCGACGCGCTGCCGCGCATCTGGCACTGCGCCAAGAAGCGCGCATGAGGGAGGCCCGCAGACGGAGGCGCACCCGCGCGCTCCCGGTCTTGGTCGCGGTCGTCGTGCTCGCCGGCGCGGGGACGTTCGCGCTGACCCGCTCTGACGGCGACGACCCTCGCCGCGACCCGGCCCCCAGCGTCGAGGCCTTGAAGACCGACGACGGCGAGCCCGCCGTCGACCTCCCGAAGAAGGCGTACCTGCGGGACGCGTGCGAGCTCCCGCCCAAGTGGGTCAAGCGCATCCATCGCGGGTGGGCCCCCGGCGGCACGCGCGACTACGACCTCGTGATCGTGCCCAAGCCCCCGAACTACATGGGGACGTTCGTCAACACGTCGCACTCCGCGCCGTACGACTTCCTGCAGAAGGTCCCGCTGATCTTCTACGGCAAGGGCTTCGTCGACCCGACCGGTCACGTCGCCGTCGAGGGCCGGGAGCCG
>DASQEJ010000005.1:0-2147 GCA_035633715.1 Actinomycetota bacterium
GGGAGCGATCTGGTCGGACGCAACGCGACCTTCCACGAGTACAGCGCAGCGGTCGGGGTGTTCGACGATCCGATCCACGCCTGGGCCGGCGGCGGCTACGTCGCCGCGAGCTCCTTCGAGTTCTACGAGCACGACGACTCACGTGGCTTCGTGGGCGGCTGTCACATCGCCGCGGCGGGCGTCGGTATACCGCTGCCGATCAACTGGAGTTTGCCCGACCGCCCGGCTTGGGGCGCCGAGGCCAAGCGGATGGACCGCGAGTTTTACGATCACAGCTTCGCCGTCGGCATGGTGCTCCACGACATGCCCCAGCACGACAACCGCGTCGAGCTCGACGACACCGTCGAGGACGCTTGGGGCCTGCCCGTCGCGCGCATCACGCTCGAGCCGCACGAGAACGACTTGGCGATGGGCCGCTGGGTCATAGACCGTAACGCGGAGATCCTGGACGCCGCCGGGGCGAAGAAGACCTACCGCGTCTACCCCGAGCGCGTGACCGGCAACTGCTCGCACCAGCACAGCACCACGCGTATGGGCGACGACCCCGACACCTCGGTCCTGAACAGGTACTGTCAGGCGCACGAGGTGGACAATCTGTTCGTCGTGGACGGCGGCCCATTCCCGACCGCGACCGGCGCCAATCCGACGCTCACCATCATGGCGAACGCCTGGCGCGTCGCCGAGCACGTCGTCCGGCAGCGCGGGGCCGGGAGGGCGACGATCACCGCGGGAAAGGGGGCGTAGCACGATGAAGCTTGCCTATCACACGAACACCTGGGGCGGTGTGGTGGGACACCCCGCCGGCGTCACCAGCGTCAAGGACCTCTACTACCTGGCGAACGGCTCCACCGAGGAGGCATTACGCGACATCTCCGCGGCCGGCTACGAAGGCGTCGAGCTCTTCGACGGCAACCTCGTGCAGTACGCGGGGCGCGAGGAGGAGTTGCGCGCGCAGATGGAAGAACTCGGCCTGCAACTGGTCGCCGTCTACTCCGGGGCGAACTTTATTTACCCTGATATCCTGGAGGATGAGTTGAGCCGCGTCCGGGATGCGGCCCGGCTCGCGGCGGGTCTCGGCGCCGAACACCTCGTCGTCGGTGGCGGCGCGGTCCGTGCCTCCGGCACCCGCGAAGAGGACTACCGGCTCCTGGGGGAAGGGCTCGAAAGAATCGTTTCCCTTGCGGACGAGGCCGGTCTGATCGCGAGCTTTCACCCGCACCTCGGCACCTGCGTGGAGTCGCCGGAGCAGATCGCGAAGACCTTCGAGCATACCGGCATCAACTTCTGCCCCGACACCGCGCACCTCGAGGCCGGCGGCGGCGACTCGGCGGACCTCATAAGGACCCACGGGGGCCGCATAAAGTACGTGCACCTTAAGGACTACGCGGACGGCGGCTTCCTGCCGCTCGGGGAGGGAGGTCTGGATTTCGGGCGCATCATGGGCGCTCTGCACGACGTCGGGTACGACGGCTGGATCACCGTCGAGCTCGACGCCCACGACGATCCGAAAGAAGGGGCGCGCATTAGCAAGAAGTTCCTCGACGAGATGACAGCGTGAGTCGCGCGCTTTCGAGAGGGCGGGTAGTGGAAGGGAGGCGGTAGCGTGCAGGGGTACGATTCCTACGGTGGCAGCGAGGATAGGCGGTTCGAGGCGACGGGGTACTCTCGGCTCGAACTGGCGGAAGACCGGTGGTGGACGGTCGACCCCACCGGCGGCGCTTTCGTAACCGTCGGGCTGAACCTCGCCGACGAGTCGAACCTCAAGTACCCGCACAGCGCGGCGCTGGTGCGCCTACGTGGAGAACAGGGGACCCGGGTGGGGGATCGAGGTCCCGCGGGACGAACCGTACCGGGACTCCACCGACCCCGTGGAAGAGTTCAGCAAATGCGTCTACGAAACAATCTAGGGCACGAAGGAGGAAAGAGTGAGTAAGCGCAAGGGATACGCAGTCGGGATAATGATCCTGACTATCGGGATGGTGTTGGCGGCGTGTGGCGGCTCGGGTTCCGGGGGAGACCAAGGGGGCGCCGAGCAGTTGCCCAAGGCGCAGAAGGCGCTGGACAACCTGGAGGGGACGGTCCTAAGCACCGGTCCCTACGGCGAGAAGCCGACCCCGGCCGACGAGATTAAGCTGACCGACGCGGAG
>DASQEJ010000006.1:0-3995 GCA_035633715.1 Actinomycetota bacterium
GCGACGAGGTACTCCAACTTGCGGACCTTGTTCCCGCCGAATGCGATCCCGGAGTTGCAGTCCTCACGCTTCGCCCAGATCTCCACCTGTCCACCGAGGTGTTCCGAGAGCCGCCGGAGCGGGTGCACAGGAGACGGTCCGAACAGAAGCGGAGTACGGGGGAAGTCGTCGATGGCCACGGCAGCTCCTAGCGAGTTCGAGGTCACCGGCGGAGTCGTTGCCGGCCGTCGCCACCCTAGCCGGGCGTTCACCGGGGCCTTGTTCTACGGAAATAAAGAGGCCCGCCTCTAGGGGCGGGCCTCTTCAGGTTCGGCTCGAAAGCTATTTGCCGGTGAAGCGCAGCACGTCGATGCCCCGCTGGTAGTCGACCGCGTAGATGATCTCGTCGTTGACGAAGTACGCGCCCGAGGTCCCGCCGCCGGCCGGCAGGAACCAGCCGATCTCGCTGATCTTGCCCTTGTTGCTCACCTCGAGGAGCCGCGTGCCGCTGTTGTACCAACCGACGGCCACGATCCCGCCGTTCTTCCAGCCCGGCTTCGTCGTGAACCAGTGTGGTGAACAACCGAATGGTGCGCTGGCGACTCCACCACCGTCGGTGATCGTCCCCTGGTAGGCCCACCACTGGTCGACGAGCTTGAGCGTGCGCGACTTCTGCCAACCCTTCGTGTCCCACACCATGAACGACGCGGCGGTGGACTCGTCGCACTGCTCGGCGCCACAGCACGTCTCGCCGCCCGCGATCACCCAGCGGTCCTTCATCGTCCGCGGCCACAGGTTCGAGTGGAAGGGAAGCCCGTTCGCCTCGTACTTCTCGCTCAGCGCGAGGAACTTCGGACGGGTCGGGTCCTTGCGAGCGTCGAGGAGCAGCATCGGGTCGGTCGAGGTGAGCACGATGCCCGGCGCCACCTCGGTCACGTCGTGGGTCGAGCCCATCGGAGGCTGATTGTCGCTCCACTTCTCCTTCAAGAGGACCGGGTTCGCCGGGTCACGCAGGTCGGTGATCGTCCCCTCGCTGCCGTACGCCCACTTGCAGTCGAGGATGCACGTCGTGGTGTGGTCGCCGGCCCCCGCGACCGTCGCGATCTCGATCGGGTTCGACTTGTCCTCGATGTCCCAGACGTGGAGGGCGCTCTGAGGAAGGGTCTCCGAGAAGAGCATGATCCTGCCGTTCGTGGCGACGTCCTCGTTCTCGAACTTGAACCCGAACGGCACCGGGTTGCCGACGAGCTCCGGCGCCTCCGGGTCGTTGATGTTGTAGATCGCGAAGTTGTGCCAGCCGGTGACGAGCATGTAGCTGTCGCCGCCGCTCTTGAAGAAGCTGGCGCCGGTGGCCGTCGGGCCGTTGAACGGCACGTGGGTCACCCACTCGATGTTGTCCGACGAGTAGCCGCCGGCGCTGGGGCCGGCGCCTGCGGTGGCGGAGAGGCCCGATGCGATCAGGCCGACGCAGGCAAGGGCTATGAGCAGTCTTTTCACGCTATTCCTCCCGCTTGTACAGGTTTGGGGGAGGGTTTCGCTCTCCGGCAGCGGGTTCCTGCTCGCCTCGCTAGGCCCACACGGGCGCTACAGGGAATCGGCGGCGGCCCGGAGCAGCTCGGTCAGATCCTCCGCGTCGGGATGGTCGAGGAGCGAGTCCCGCGCGACGATCAGCTCGCCGTTCACCCAGTCGCTCTGTGTGCCGGAGCCGCGGACGAGCTCGATGGGCAGCTTCACGCCCCGCCAGACCCGGTAGTCGGCGTCGAAGAGGACTACGACGAGGCTGTCGAACCCCCACGACCGGATGGGCGAGAGCTGCCGCTGCTTCGACTTCGCCGGATCGACGAGCAGTCGTGACTTGACCTGGATGCGCTCGCCGGCGGGCGTTCGGACGTCCCAGGACTTCTCGGAGTTCGCCGCGAGCTCGCCCTTCAGGGCGACCTTCACTAGCGTCTCGGCGAAGTCGCCGGTGGGCGCGTTGCCGGTTCGGATCACGCCGCGCCGCCGGAGCTCGGCCAGGATCGATCGGTACGTTCCGAGCAGCTCGCTCGTGGTCGCTTGGTGCAGGCCGGACCCAGGGGTCATGGGGAGCCAACTTAAGCGCGGCGGCGCCCTCCGAGGTGATGGAACACCTGGAGGGCGCCTACTTCGCTGGTTAGTTCGTCGTGACGTGCTTCGTCGGCGACTTGCCTGCGCGGTGGTTGTCGTCCTGCTTCGGCCAGATCGCCCGGTACGACGCGTTGTCGTAGCTCGCGACGTCGCGGAACCTCGCCTTGCACTCCTTGTTCAGCTTCTTCTTGCCGAGGGCCACGAAGTCGCCGTCGCTCCCGATCCTGCGCTCGAGGCGCACGTCCGTGCCGGCGTGGCCCTTGCACCTGCGGAGCCTCACCTTCAGACCGATCGTGTCGCCGCGGTCCGGCGTGCGGTCGGAGACCGAGAGGTTGACGAGGGGGCCGGGCAGCGTCTCGCCGCCACCGGTGCCGGGGCCCGCGCCACCCTCACCGATCTTGTACACGTCGAAGCCGTGGTTGATGTCGTTGGAGAACACCCACGTCTTGTCCATGCGGGGGTGGAACTTCGAGGACCAGCTGTCGCCGCCCTCGGGGATGAACCATCCGAGCTCGGTGATCGCCGACGGGTCGCTCACGTCGAGGAGCCTCGTGCCCGCGGTGTACCAGGAGATGACGATCCTCTTCGAGTCGGGCGAGATCTCGAACACGTGCGAAGTACATGCACCCACGCCGCCCTGCGCGCTTGCCACCACGACCGGCTCGTACATGCCGACCAGGACGGGGAGCGGCGCCACCGGCGTGCCGGTGACCTCGTATGCGTAGAGCGCGCCACCCGGGCAGGGGAACGGCGCACCGCCACCGGCCTCGTCGCCGATGAAGATGTGCGTGCCGTCGGGCGTGAACTTCGCGTCGTGCGTGATCGAGCAGCCGGGGCACTGGTCCGTGAACGTGAGGACCGGGTTCTCCGGATCGGTGGTGTCGAAGATGTCGAAGTGGGAGACCGCCGCGGTCACGGCCATCGTGCCGTCTTCGTTGAACGAGATGTCGTGCGGCGAGTGCGGCGCGCTGAGCACGGAGTTGACGAGCTCGGGGTTCGCCGGGTCCTTGATGGACCAGATCTGGATCTCGCCCGGAGCCGTCAGCTCGCTGTCCGAGTTGTAGACGTACGGCTTGGTGGGATGCGCCGTGACGTTGTGGGACCCGAGCGGGATGTCGGCCATGCCGATCGCACGCGGGTTCGTCGGGTCGGAGATGTCGATCGTGAGGAAGCCGAGCTTCGTGGCCATCTGGCACGACTCCTGCGTGCCGGTGTCGTCCGAGGCCATGATCACGGTCTTCTGGTCGTGCGAGATCTGGATGTCCGCCTGGTACACGGAGCACTTCAGCCACGCGACCTCGCGGGCGTTCGCCGGATCGGTGATGTCGATGACGTGCAGACCGCCGCCCTGCGCGAGGGGGGCGGCAGAGCCGGCGAACGCGTAGTCGCGGCCGTTGATGGTCGCGAGCTCCATGTCGGTGCCGAACTCGTACTCGATGTTCTTTACGTACGTCAGTCCCTCACCGGTGCCGGCGGGCGCGGGGGCGGTGCGCTCGGCGACGCTCTCGGTGATGGTCGCGGTCAGCGCGGTGAGCGCGACGACGAGGAAGACGGCGATCCTTGCTTTGGTCTTCATGGGTTCCTTCCGGCTAGTGCAGCAGGAACCCGGGTCGGCTGCCGTTCAGCCACGACCTCAGCAACTGACTCCTTACCTAGAGGGTTCGCCGCCGCGCGCCCGTGACCTGGGCATCGGGCGCGATGAGTGTCCGGCCCCCACGCGGTCCCCATTGTGGAAAGCGAAAGGAGAGGGCCGTCGACCTGGTCATAAGCAACCCGATCACGCCCCGTGACCTACCGATGCTGTGCGAGCGCGTCCGCGCTCTGCTCGAGCACGCGGGCGACGCGTCGATCGTCTGCGACGTCGCCGCGCTGGCGGAGCCGGACCTCGGCACGGTCGACGCGCTCGCGCG
>DASQEJ010000007.1:0-4017 GCA_035633715.1 Actinomycetota bacterium
CCCGCCCGCTCAAGGATCAGGTTTCGCGCGAGGCCCAGGCAGAGACAGAGAAAAAGATCGAAGAGTTGCGAAAGAGCATCATCCAAACGCTGACGCCGTGGATCCCCGGCGACTTCGTGGTCACTTATGGAATCTTGATCACTGCCTGGACCAGTATCGAGTCCTCCTTCATGTGGTTGCTGATCATCGCGGCAGCTTCAGCACTGACATACGTCGTACTCGGCGCGTTTTCGGTAACAGGGTTCAAGGAGTCGGACCCGGCGCAGGCGAGGACGCTCAAGAATCGGCTGATGATGCGAACCGTCGCGGGCTTCGTCGTGTCGGTATACGCAGCGGTTGCGATCCCAGGTTCCGGTTGGCACCAGTTCGCGGTGTTCCGCGACAACGAGCTTGCCTGGCTCACCACGGCAACCGTGGTGGTGGTTGTGCCCGTGATGCTCTTGAAGGGGCTTCAAAAGCGGCTGGGGATCTCGCTCGAGGGCGAGTAGATCGCTACGGGGAGTCGTCCAGACGCGAGAGAGGCTGCGCCCCCTCGACCGCTGGCATTGGAACAAGGTTGGGGCTCGAGCTTCGCTTAGCGACGCTCTGGGGACAAGGGTCGGCTAGGGCCCCGGAGTCGTACCAGTCGGCCCACTGGCTCCCGCCCCCCACCTAGTACGCTGACGTGGCCGCTCCGCACCGGAAGCCGACGGGAAAGCGCAGTCGGGCGGTCAGGGCTTGGCGCCGCGCGGCGTCAGCGCGTCGCCCTGTGACGCCACCAGCTGCCAGTACCGGCCCCGGGCCGAGAGCAGCTCGTCGTGCGTCCCACGCTCGACGAACCTGCCCTTCTCCATCACGAGGATGAGGTCGGCCTTCTCGACCGTGCTCAGCCGGTGCGCGATCACGATGCGGGTGCACCCGAGGCGTTCCAGGTTGGTGTGGACGATGCGTTCGGTCTCGACGTCGAGGTGGCTCGTCGCCTCGTCCAGCAGCAGGATCTTCGGGTCGCGCACGAGGGCTCGGGCCAGAGCGATCCGCTGTCGCTGCCCCCCCGAGAGCGTGGCCCCGCCGTCCGCCAGCACGGTCTCGTATTTCAGCGGCCACGACACGATCTCGTCGTGGATCCCGGCGAGCTTCGCCGCCCGCTCGACGCGCTCGAGCGGCATGTCGGGCTCGGACAGGGCGATGTTCTTGCGGATGCTCGACCCGAACAGGAACGCGTCCTGCGGGACGATCCCGAGCTGACGCCGCACCCACGCGAGGTCGAGGTCGTCCAGCGCGTGGCCGTCGTACAGCACTCGGCCCGACGACGGCGGGTAGAGGCCGAGGATGAGGTGCGCGAGCGTGGACTTCCCCGAGCCCGACCGCCCGACGATCGCGATGCTCTGTCCCGGCTCGATGTCGAGCGTCACGTCCTTCACGACGTCGGGCGACCCGGAGCTGTAGCGGAACGACACGTCTTCCAGCCGGACGCGGCCTTGGAGATCCGGCGCGGCCAGTCCCTCCTTCGACGGCTGCTCCGGATCCGTGTTCAGCACGTCGTTGATGCGCGCCATGTAGCTGCCGAGCAGCTGCATCTGCAGGCCCGTCGTGATCAGGTTCGCGAGCGGCGTGAGGAAGCCGGCCGCGAGCGCGCTCAACGCGAGCATCTGGCCGAGCGTCAGGGTGCCGCTCAGGACGCTCAGCGCCCCCACCGAGAGGATGACGAGCGGCGACGCCACCCGCAGCGACCCCATCACCGCGTCGACGGCGGCGTTCAGCTTGCCGCGCTGGAGCGTGGCGTTGACCTCGTCGACGAAGTAGTTCGTCCACTCCTCCACGGCTCGCTCCTCGGCCCCCACGGACTTCAGCGTCTCGATGCCCCCGAAGATCTGCACGAGGTAGCCCTGCGAGCGCGCCTGCGCGACGAGGGTCTCGGACATCAGCCGCTGATTGCGGCGGTGCGAGATCATCATCACGGTCACCTGCAGCAGGCCGACGCCCAGCACGACGAGCCCCATCCGGGCGCTCTGCACCATGATCAGCACGAGATAGAGGCTGACGAGCGTGCCGTCGAGCATCGTCGACATCGCGCCGGTGGTCAGGATCTCGCGCACGGTCGAGTTGCTGTTCAGCCGCATCATCAGGTCGCCGGACGACCGCTGGAGGAAGAACGAGTACGGCAGCGAGACGAGGTGGTGGATGAACCCGAGCGAGATCCTGAGGTCGAGCTGCGTGCGGACGTTCAACAGCAGGTGGGCGCGCACGAACGACGAGAAGAGATGGAACACCGCCATCGCGAGCAGCCCGATGGTCAGCAGGAACAGCAGGTCCTTGTCGCCCGCGGGCACGATCCGGTCCACGAGGACACCCGTGAGGATCGGCACCGCGAGGGCGAGCATCTGGATGAACAACGAGACCACCGCGACCCGGCCGAGCAGGCCCGACTGCTTCATGATCGGCCGCACGTAACGCCACGCGCTCTCGGCGCGGCGGCGGTCGCGCGTGAAGCCCTCGTCCGGCTCGAGGATCAGCGCGACGCCGGTGAACGACTGGCCGAACTTCTCCATCGGCACTCGCCGGCGGCCGAGGGCGGGGTCGACCACGACGACGCCGCTCTTGACCAAGCGCTCGAACACGACGAAGTGGTTGAACTCCCAATGGAGGATCGCCCCCTTCGGGAGGTACTGGACGCCGTCGACGTCGACCTTCACGCCGCGGGCCCTCATGTCGTAGGCGCGGGCGGCCCGGACTATCGAGGACGCGTCGACCCCGTCGCGTCCCGTGCCGGTCGCGTTGCGGACTTCCTCGGGCGAGACGTGACGCCCGTGGAACGCGAGCGACATCGCGAGGCACGCGGCTCCGCAATCGGAGATCTCGAGCTGCTGGACGTAAGGGATGCGCTTGCTCACGACTCTCCGAACAGCTCCCTCAGGCCGGGCACGAACGACACGATGACGGGCTCGGACCCCGTCTTCACGCGCAGCTGGCCGAAGTCCGCCGCTCCGTCCAGCCCGTCGGTGCGGACGACGGTCACCGGGCCTGCGATCGCGAGCGCGAGCTGGGGGAACCGTTCGCGTGCTTCGTCGGCGGGCACGGATTCCTCGACCGACACCACCTCGACCTCGCGTTCACTGCTGCCGTCGGCCACCAGGTACGTCGCCGTCGAACCCTCGGCCGGAGGAGCTCCCTGGCCCGCAGGCATGAGGGCCACGACCGCTCCGTCGTCCTCCACCATCGCGGGAGCGAGAGCGACGCGCTCGACGCGGGTCACCGAGGCGGTGACCACGATCGCCACGACCGAGACGAGGACGAGCCAGAATCCCAGCTTCGCCCACCCCACCGTCAGCCGCACGAGGTCCGCCGCCGACCCCCTCTGCTTCTGGTACTCGACCGCTTCCTGGCGGAAGAGCGGCTCTCGTCCTCCCATTGCCGGCCATGCTACGGGACGGCCTCACACGACGGCGCCGGACAGGACGTCCGGAAGCGGCGCGTCGTGCACGATCGTCAGCTGCTGGACCGCCCGGGTCAGCGCGACGTAGAGCCGCCGGGCCCCCTTGTCTTCGAGCATGAAGAGCGCCGGCTCGACGACGACTACCGCGTCGAACTCGAGACCCTTGGCTGCCAGCGGCGGGAGCAGGACGACGCCTTTGTCCAGCAGCCCTTCCTCCCAGGTCCCGAACTCGACGCCGGCGCCGGCCAACGCCGACCGCGCGGCTTCGACCAGGGACTCCGGACAGATCAGGCCGACCGTCTGCCACAGCGCCGCGAGCGCGCCAACCTCGGAGACCGCGGTGCCGAAAAGGTCGCCTGCTCCTGCCACGATGCGAGGCGGCTCGTCGGAACGGCGGACCGACGTGGACGGACGGGTGCCGGGGGCCGCCAGCGGGAGCAGCCGGTTGGCGAACTCCATCACCTCCGACGGCACGCGGTAGCCGACGGTCAGCTCGCGGAAGACCGCGTTGGGAGGGCGGCCGAGCGCGTCGAGGACGTTCTCCCAGCTGCTCTGCGATCCCGCGGCCGTCGCCTGTGCGAGGTCTCCGAGCACCGTCATCGACG
>DASQEJ010000008.1:0-2120 GCA_035633715.1 Actinomycetota bacterium
GGGATCTTCTTCGTCGCCGCGGAGATCGGCCTGATCGGCGCCGCGATCCTCGAGCGTCTGAAGAAGATGGAGGGACGCATCGAGACCCGCGTCGCCGAGCCGCCTGCGCTCGCCGCGATCCAGGACACCGCTCCCGAGCCCAAGGCCGGGTTCAAGTGGCTGGCGCGCACCGACGGGACCAACGTGTTCGTGCCGGTGCTGATGGGGGCCGGGTTCGTGGTCTCGGCGATCGCGTGGGTCGTCGAGCGGCTCGCGCACGCGACCGCGCGCCCGGCGATGGAGCGCGGGCTCGCGTGGAGGCTCGCGCCGTTGTCGCTCCCGACCGGGGGCTTCCTCGGCGGCGGCGTGACGGTCCTCGCGCCCCGGCCGTCGCGCACGAAGACCCGAGTCAAGCACACGCTGATGACGATCGCGGTAGCGGCGGCTCTGTCGCTGACGGTCGACGCGCTGGGCGACCTCACGCAGAACCGTCCCGACGCCGCGCTCCCCGGGACGAGCAGCACGATGGTCGTCGAGATCAACACGCGCAGCGCGGACGCATCATCGGTCGAGACGGCCACGCGTCTGTGGGCGGCCTGCGCGGGAACGGTCCCCTCCTACATCCAGGCGCCGAAGATCGCCGCGCTCGGCAGCGGCAAGGCTTTGATCGTGACGCAGCCCGCGCTCGGCGAGCACACGCAGCGCCGGCTGTCGGGGTGCTTCAGCGACGCGACGCTCGACGAGGTCGTGGCGAAGGTGCTGAGCGTGGAGAGCTTCGGGGTCGACTGACCGCTAGTTGATGTTCGACCAGATCCTGCGGGGAGCGTCGAGGACCCGGCTCAGCCCGGTGACGACGGGGTTCGGACGGTCGGCGTCGGTGGGCGTGAGCTCTGCGACGAACGCCAGCTGCTCGAGCGACGGCGGCCCGACCGAGAGGTTGCGCCGCAGCGCTCCCGCCGGGTCTTCCTGACCGGTCGCCACGAGGTAGGCGGCGACCATCGCTCCGGTGCGTCCGACGCCGGCCATGCAGTGCACGTAGACCTTGCCCGGCGCGTGCTCGATGATCTCGAGGAAGCTCTCGACCTGCGCCTCGGTCGGCACCTGTCCGTCGCGCAGCGGGATGTTGAAGCGGGTGATGCCGGTCTTGCGCAGCAGCTTGCGGTCGGCCTCGACCCAGTCCTCGGCGCGGAGGTCGACGATCGTGGTGACGCCGCGAGCCGCGAGGTCCCGGAGCGTCGCTTCCTTCGGGTGCGAGCCGCGCCAGACCTTGTCGTCGACGACCTGGAAGTTCATGACGCCTTCGGGGGACCGTACGTCCTGTGCGGGCGCGGTCGTCTTGGCCCAGACCATCGCACTGAAGATCGCGAGGTTCCCGAGGGCGAGGAAGGCGACGAGGCCGCAGAACGCGGTGATCGTGATCGCACGCATGTGTGAGAGGACCCTGCTCCTCATCCTGCGTCGAGTCACGATGTAAGTCCCTTCTGTCGTCGCTTTGCGTCGGATGTCACTTACCCGGCGACCCGTCCGATTCACCCCGTTCACGGCGCGTGCGGACACAAGGCCGTGCTGGGGGTGGTTCCCTCTCGACCAGCGCCGGGAGCGGCGGGTCGTGCGGGTCGAACTGGCGTCCTGCTTGCTTACCTCTGGCTTCGGCCCCGTGCCGGGGTTGCTTTAGTTGTTCGCCCGGGGGCCGGGGATTCCTCCCGCGGGCGCGGGAGTTCGTCGCGCACTGGGTTACGCAAACCGGAACTATCTGCGCGACGCGCCACGAACGAGCACGGCGATCATCTGTCTGACGCGGTAATCCGTGGAGCCGGACGTCGAGAAGTAGCCGAGGTCGGCCCACGGTCCTCGGCCGATCCGCCACCGGGCGGCCCACACGACGGTGACCGACGGCTCGTAGCGCCCCTTCGTCTCGTAGAGATGGCCGACGTTGCCGTCGCGGGCTCGGGTCCAGGGCCTGCCGGGGTGCTGGGTAGTCCGGTTCGTTCCGTCGCCGAACTCCCAGCGATACCGAACGGGCCGGGCCTCGGCGGTGACGGTGAGCCCGGGGACGCCCGCCGTAGCGGTCACCGGCTCGAGATCGTCACCGACCCAGAAGTACGAGCGGAGCCCGGTGAGCCCGAGGCGAGCCGGAGCGA
>DASQEJ010000009.1:0-5472 GCA_035633715.1 Actinomycetota bacterium
GATCCGCCGCGACGAGACCAGCTACGGCACCCGTGCGATCGAGGCGAACTTCGTGTACTGGTTCATGAACGCGAGCCTGACCGTGCCGGTGGGGCCGTTGCGGTGCTTGGCGACGATGAGCTCGGCCTCGCCCCGCGCTTCCGAGTTCGGGTCGTAGACCTCGTCGCGGTACAGGAACATCACGATGTCGGCGTCCTGCTCGATCGCGCCCGACTCACGCAGGTCTCCCAGCATCGGCCGCTTGTCGCTGCGGGAGTCGACCATCCGGTTCAGCTGCGACGCGCACACGACCGGGACCCCGAGCTCCTTCGCGAGGATCTTCAACGAGCGAGAGATCTCGGAGACCTCCTGCTGGCGGTTCTCGGACCGGCGCGGCCCCTGCATCAGCTGGAGGTAGTCGATGATGATCATCCCGAGCCCGTGACGGGCCTTGAGCCGCCGGCACTTCGCACGCATCTCCATCAGCGTGATGTTCGCGGAGTCGTCGATGAAGATCGGGGCCTCGGCGAGCCGGCCGAGCGCAGCCGAGAGCCGCGTCCAGTCCTGCTCCTGGAGCGTGCCCTTGCGGATGCGCTGCGAGTCGACCTTGCCCTCGGACGCGAGGAAGCGCTGGACCATCTCCTGGCGCCCCATCTCGAGGCTGAAGATCACGACGGGCTTCTGCTGGCGGACCGCGGCGTTCAGCGCGAAGTCGCCCATCAGCGCGGACTTGCCCATCGAGGGCCGGGCGGCGACGATGACGAGGTTCGCGGCCTGGAAGCCCGTCGTCCAGTCGTCGAGGTCGGGGAACCCCGACGCGATCCCGGTGACGCTCTCGCCGCGCTCGCACAGGGCCTCGATGTTCTCCATGCCCTCGATCAGCAGGTCCCTGATCGGGTGGACCGTGTCGCGCAGGCGCCGGTCGGCGACCTTGTAGATGACCTCCTCGGCCTTGTCGGTCCCGGCCGCGACGTCCTCGGGGATCGAGAAGCCGATCTCCTGGACCTCGACGCCGGCGGAGATCAGCCGGCGGAGCTGCGCGTGCTCCTCGACGATGCGCGCGTAGTGCGCGGCGGACGAGGCCGTCGGGTACGCCTCGAGGAGGCCGTGGATGTAGGGCTTGCCGCCGATCTGCTCGAGGGAGCCGCGCCGCTTGAGCTCGTCCGCGATCGTGATCGCGTCGGCGGCCTCGCCACGGCCGTAGAGGTCGAGGATCGTCTGGTAGATCTCGCCGTGTACGGGCTTGTAGAAGTCGTCGGCCTTCAGCGACTCGACGACGTTGGCGATCGCCTCCTTCGACTCGAGCATGGCGCCGAGCACGGATTGCTCCGCGTCGATGTTGTGCGGCGGGATCCGATTGGGCCGGGACGGCCGCTCGAGAGTCGATATTCCGTTGCCGGGTGCACGCTGCGCCAAAGAGTCCCTCCTGAGCCGTCTACCCGCCGGGCTACCGGCGGGGGCGAACGGGTGTTCGATTATCCGCTAAGGCGGAGGGATTTCGCGTCATTGGGCTGAGGAAGGAGCCGGTGCCCGCGAGGACCCGGGGAGGAACGCTAGCCGGGCGGCCCTGTGGAACGTAAGTCGGCTGTGGACGCCGTGGGAAAAGCCCGAGGGGCAAGCCCGGCGGGACCCTCCGGCTGGAGAACCTGTGGAGACGCGAAAACATCGCGCCGCCGGACGACCCGGATCACGTCACCTTGCCCGGCGAGGACAACGAGTCGCCGGTCGCGGTGCTCGCGCTCGCCCTTCTGTTCGGCGGCGGCGCGCTGGGCGCAGCCGGTTTCGGAGGCATGCCGGTGAGAGCGCGGCGGCAGGAGAGGGTGCTGGCCTCGAACCCCTGGGAACTCCGGCGAGGTCAGCCGGGCCGGCTACTCCTCTTCTTCGTGCGCGATTACCTCGACCGTCACTAGCGCGTTGACCTGCTCGTGGAGCTTCACCTCGACCTGGTGCGTGCCCAGGGTCCGGATGGGGTCGTCGAGCAGCACGTTGCGCTTGTCGATGACCTCCTCGAGCTGGTCCGCGATCGCGCGGGCGACGTCGCCGTTCGTGACCGAGCCGAAGAGACGGCCCCCCTCGCCGGCGCGGGCCGAGATGTAGACCGGCGCGGCGCCGAGGTGCGCGACCTTCTTCGCGGCCTCTTCCTTCGCGCGCTCCTCGCGGTCGGCACGGGCGCGCTGCATGAGCTCCGCCTGCTTGAGCGAGCCCCTCGTGGCCATCATCGCGAGGCCCTTCGGAACGAGGAAGTTGCGCGCGTAGCCGTCGGCGACGACCACCACGTCGCCCTTCTTGCCGAGCTTGTCGACGTCGTCGGAAAGGATGACTTTCATGGGAATCCCTTTCGTGAGCGGGCCGGCTAGCGGCTCGAGTAGGGCAGCAAGGCCATCTCGCGGGCGTTCTTCACCGCGGTCGCGACGAGCCTCTGGTGCTGCGAGCAGTTGCCCGTCACGCGACGAGCGCGGATCTTGCCCCGGTCGCTCATGAACTTGCGCAGCAGCGCGATGTCCTTGTAGTCGACGTACGTCGTCTTGTCCGCGCAGAACTGGCAGTACTTCTTCTTGCCCCGGCGTACCTGGGGGCCGCGCGAGCTGCGCTTGTTGTCCCTGTCCCTGTCGCGTGCCACCGGTTAGAACCCTCCTTCGTCGGGAGCGGAGCCGCCGACCGAAGCCGGCGGACCCCAACTGTCGCCTTGCGCGGGTGCGGACGAGGCCGCACGATCCGGCGAGCCGCCGCCGAACCCGCCGCCGCCCGAACGCTGCGAGCGCTCGGGTCGAGCGGTCGCCCACCTCAAGGACGGGCCGACCTCGTCGACCTGCACCTCGACGGCGGAGCGCTTGTTGCCGTCCTGGTCCTCCCACGACCTCTGCTGCAGGCGGCCTACGACCATCACGCGGGCGCCCTTCTGCAGGGACTCCGCGACGTTCTCGGCCATGTCACGCCAGCACGAGCAGCGGAAGAAGCCCTCGAGCTTGTCCTCCCAGCCCCCGTCCTTCGGCACGCGCCGGTTGACCGCGACGGTGAAGTTCGCGACCGGCAGGCCCGACGGGGTGAAGCGGAGCTCGGGGTCGTCCGTGATGTTGCCGACGAGGGTGACGACGTTCTCTGATGCCATGTCTGGTCTCCTTTTGGGGTTTCCCGTCAGACGTGCTCGGGCCTGACGATCTTTCCGCGGATGAACTCGTCGGAGATCTGCAGGGTCCTCTTCAGGTCCTCGACTAGCCCCTCGTCGGCGCGGAAGCTCGTTACGAAGTAATAACCCTCGTGCTGGTGGTTGATCTCGTAAGCGAAGCGACGCGTACCCCACCGGTCGACCTTCCCGAGCTCGGCTCCGGCGTCGGTGATGATCTTGTTGAACCGGTCGACGGCCTTCTGGATCTCGCCCTCTTCCAGGCGAGCGTCCACGATGACCATCGCTTCGTAGTCGCGCATATGGCCTCCTATGGTCTCGAGCGGGCGCGAACCCGTCTCCGAGGCTCCCCCGCGGCTATGAGCGGCGGGTAGAGCAGGGGGTTGTGGGCGGCCGGACGACCGCCTCCGTGGCGTGGATGCTAGCACCTCCCTTCCGCCGTTCGCCCTGCGGGCTCTCCTTTACGTAGCCGGGACGGTAGCGGTGGGGTGCGACAAGATCTCGTCGTCGGGCGCGGGCGCTGCGGCGCCGCGGGAGTGCAGGAACAAGCCGAAGAGCAGCAGGAGCAGCGCCGCGCGGCCCCATACGCCGCCGATCATCGCCTTCTTCGCGAACGTGAAGTCGCGGCCTTGCGACTGGTCGTAGAACCACTGGAAGACGCCGTAGTAGGTGGCCGCGTCGGCAATCGCGTAGAGCGCCCACCACACGACGTTCACCCGGAGCAGGGCGAAGAACGGGAGGATCCACAGCGCGTACTGCGGGGAGTGAACCTTGTTCCACAGCAGGAACGCCGCGAGGAGCGCGCCGCAGACCTGGAGGAACGGGTACTCGCCGTCGCGGCGCGCCCGCCACCATCCGAGGCCGAGCGCGACGACGAAGAACGACGCGGTCAGCGCGCCCGTGACGAGGTTCAGCCGGCCGGGCGTCATCGCTTCGTACGTCCCCGCCCAGGTGTCCGACGGGAACCAGAGCTGCCACATGTTGTCGAAGTTCGGCCCCCGCTGCTCGTGGAACCGATACGTCGCGAGCCACCCCTCCGGCCCCACGAGGAGAAACGGCAGGTTGACCAGCGCGAACGTCAGCACGCCTCCGCCGGCGGCAGCCGTCGCCGAACGAAAGCCTCGGCGGCGCAGCTCGTCGAAGAACAACGGCGCGAGGAAGAACGCCGGGTACATCTTGAAGGCCGCGCCGACGCCGAACCAGACCCCGGCCCAGCCCGGGCGGCGTCTGCTCCAGCACCACATCCCTCCGACCGCGCACGCGACGACGAGGAGGTCCCAGTTGTGGAACGCGTAGAGGCCGAGCGCGGGCGCGGCCGCCCACGTCAGCGCGCGCCAGCCCGACATCCGCCCGAGCAGGTACGCGGTGGCGAGCGCGGCCGGCGCCATCAGGAACGCGGAGACGACGAAGAACTGGTTGACGTCCCCCGAGGGAAGGCCCGTGACCCACATGAACGACCCCGTGAGGACGGGGTACTCGATCGCGCCGTTCACGAGGGCCCCGCTCTCGTCGAGCGCGCCGTTCACGTAAGGAAAGACGTTGTCGGCGACGCCTCGCAGCCCGTACAACGGAGGGAGATCGCTGTAGCAGAAGCGCTGGTAGAGCTGGCGCCCGCCGGCGGGTTGCAGGCACTGCGCCTTGAAGAAGAAGCCGGCGATCAACGCGACGACGCAGGCGAACATCACGACGGTCACCGCGCGGCGGAGCGCGCCGTCGTGCGCGGAGGGACCCGGCGGGTCCGCTTCGACGTCCGGTGGGGCTATCGCCCGCTCCTCGCGAAGACGTACCTATGTCGCGCGGGCTCGATCCGGCGCGGGGCTACGGCCTCGGCGTCGCGGTTCGGCTCGGGCGTCGGCTCCTCGCTCGGCGGGATGATCGTCGGGCCCGGCCCCGGAGTGGGCGGAGGCGGTGGAGGCGTCGGCGGGGGCGGCGTGACCTCGACGTCGGTCTCGGTCGGCTCGGGCTCCGGCGTCACGTCCGCAGTCGGTTCAGTCGACGCCGGCGCGACGGGCGGCGACGTGCTGATGATCTCGTCCGGAAGGTCGACGGGCACCGGGAAGTCGACGACGTCCATCTCGGCCGTCGCCTGCGTCATGTACGTGTTCCAGATCGTCGCGGGGAACGAGCCGCCGGTCACCTCGATGCCCTTGACCGGGCGGCACAGATCGAGGTCCGAGCAGTAGCTCATCAAAGGCACGATGTCGTTCGCCGTGCCCTTCCTGTCTTCCAGCGGATAGCCCATCCACACGACGGTCGTCAGCTGCGGCACGTACCCGGCGAACCACGCGTCCTTGTTGTCCTGCGTCGTGCCGGTCTTCCCCGCGGAGGGACGAGGCAGTGACACCGCGTCCGCGGCCGTGCCGGAAGTG
>DASQEJ010000010.1:0-4693 GCA_035633715.1 Actinomycetota bacterium
ACGAGCCACGACGGGATCGAGTGGACGACGACGACGTCCGCGGGCCGGCGCAGCAGCGCCGCCGCCGCGCGGAGCGCAAAGCCGAGGCTCTGGACCGCGAGCCACAGCGGGTTCTCGGACACGCTGCCCCTGACCTCTCGAACCGCGAGGCCCGGCCGGGACACCCACGGGGTCGACGTCCCCCGGCAGATCACCGTCACCTCGTGCCCGGCATCGCAGAGCGCGAGGCACTGCTTGACGACGCGCGGATCGGCGTAGAAGGGGCCGTGCCGGAGCACGGTGACCTTGGGTCGCGCCGGCTCGGCGCTACGCGTCACGAGGTTCGGGGGCCCGGCTCAAACGGGCGGCGGCGACGTGGAACGCGATCCACACGATCCCGAGCCGCACGTGGAGGAGCAGCAGGTTCGTCATGTTCTGCGTGAGGAACGCGATCGACCCCATGCCGGCGCCGTATACGAGCAACCGGTTCGCGGGGGCCGCGAGGTTCCTCTTCCCGACCACCGTCCGGAGCGCCGCGACCACGACGACGATCAGCAGGACCGATCCGAGGATCCCCTTCTCGACGCCGATGGCGAGGAACGCGTTGTGGGGGACGACGCTGACGCTCGGCCCCCTGCGGTTGCTCGTGAGCACCGCGTCGAGGAGCTCGTCCTGTGCGCCCACCCCGATCCAGAAGTTGTCGCGCAACGCGTAGGCCCCGGTGATGTACGTCGCGAGGCGGTCCTCGGTGCGGGTGTCGGCGGCCTCGAACTTCTCGCGCACCTCCGGGACCGTCTGCCACACCGCGCCGAGGATCGCGACGCCGGCGAGCGTGGCGGCCAGCGTCTTCAGCACGCCGCGACGGAAGTACAGCACGGCGCCCGCGAGCGCGCCGACGGCGACGCCGAGCATCGCGCCGAGCGTCAGGCTCAGCAGCAGCGCCACCAGCTCCGCGGCCCAGGCCCCGACGTAGCCCAACCGCGCCCACGGCGTCTTCGACCGGACGGCGTACATGATCGTCGGGAAGCTGACGAGCGCCATGTAGCCGCCGAGCTGGTTCCAGTGCTCGAACGTTCCCGACGCCCTGCTGTAGCCGTACTCCGGGAAATAGCTCCGGCCCGTCGCGTACTCGAAGATGCTGTAGAGCGCGACCCCGGCCGCCGACCACACCAGGGTCTTCATGAGGCGCTGGGCCTTCGTCTCGTCGTCGGTGAACGCGTAGAGGAGCGCCGCGGCGGCCGCGAACACGAAGTACTTCACGACGCCGTTGGCGACGTTCGGCAACGTCACGACGGAGTTCGCGTAGACGGAGATCGCGCCGAGGGCCGCGAGCGCGAGGAACGCGAGCGCGACCTTGCGGATCGGTCCCGTGACCGGTCTGTGCCCTAGGACGAGGAGCGGGAGGCCGCCGGCGACCACGCCGACGCTCAGGATCTCGCCGACGTTGACCCCGCCCTCCGGATCGGACACGAGGAACGGGAGCACGAACACGTACGCGTTCATCACGACGTGCGGCTTCGTGAGGTAGAGGTAGACGCCGACCGGTACGCCGACGAGCGCGGCGACGAGCAGCACCTGCATGCGGAAGCCGAGCCTGCTCGCAGCGACGAGCAGCCACCCGGCGAGGACCGCAGCTGCGACGCCGGCGACGCCCCCGACGGCACGACCGAAGCTCAGGCGTCCCGAGGGGAGCGCCAGCGAAGACCTCATCGGCTCATCCGTCCATCCCTCGTCGGCAGGCGGGCCGAGGCGCGCGCCGCCGGACTCACCTGCACGAAACGGACCACGGCGGCAGGCTACCAACGGTCCTCCGCACCGCGGAGGACCGGGTCAGCCGCCGGCTACTTGCGGAGGACCTTCGCCTTGTACGTGCGGGACACCTGGCGCATCGACGTCCTCGCCAAGGTCTCCGGCGGGTACCAGCACGAATCCGGGTCCTCGGGGTGGCCGCTCGGGAAGAGCGCCTCGCACTGGGCCTGCGTCCTGCATACCCCTGCGCACGTGGTGGTGTTGTTGACGTCGGAGCAGCAGCACGGAAGCGTGTCGCCCGACTGGATGCAGCAGTTGACGCCCACGCAGGCGTCGCACGGCGCCCCCTGCGGGATGCAGGACTGCGCGCCGGCGCGGTTGGCCGTCAGCGTCAGGATGGCGGGCGTCGCCCACGCCACGGTCGCCGCAGCCTTGAGGAACCTGCGACGTTCCATTCCTTCTTTGATGACCAGATCCGCTTCCGTCACTTCAGCTCCTTGAGGGTTTGGCGCAGCCGTCCGCCTCGGAAGCATAGTTGTAGCAACGGGGCCTTACAACCAAAATTTTGAAGATACGCGTACGCATTACTGCGTACGCACGTCGTCCAGGACCGCCTCGACGGCCTGCAGCGCCGCCTCGCTCGACCCGTAGCGGACGGACGCGGACTCAGCGCCGGCGCACAGCCGGTTCACCACGCCGAGCGTCGTCGGGTCGAGCCGCCGCAGGTACGCGCTGGCGGCCGCGGCCCCCCGTGCAGGGGTCAGTCGGTCCACCTCGACGCTCGCGCCGCGGACGAACTCCGGGAACAGCAGGGCGCTCGGCGCTAGCGGCGTGGCGGCGACCTCCCACAGCGCCGGGGGGACGAGGAACGACCCGGCCGGCGGCGGCGAGCGGAGGTCTTCGGGAAAGGCCGTGCTCACGCTCTCCCACACGGCCGGGTCCTTCACGCCGAGCGGCTTCGGGAACGGGTGGACCAGCCCCGTCTCCGTCGACACCGGCGCCAGGTCGTCGCTGAGGTAGGTCCAACCCGCGTCCAGCAGCGCCAGGGTCAACGTCGTCTTGCCGGCCCCCGACCTCCCCGCGAGCAAGACCAGGTGACCGTCACGCGCGACGGCGGCCGCGTGGAGGGTCACGTAGCGCTCGATCCTCTCCTCGCACAGCTCGAGCATCCGGTAGCGGAGCGCGTCGGTCACGCCCCACAGATCGGCGTGGACCGCTTCCACGTCGTCGCCGGCCGTAGCGGTCCATCCGCCGGCCGAGCGCGTCAGCTCGTAAACCCGCGCGGGCTCGCCGGCGTCGCCGGTCTCCATCGCCGACCACAGCACCGACACCAGACGGCCGGCGGTCGCGTCCTCGGTGTGGATCTCGACGATCGTGTCGAGCAGCCGGAGGCGGAGCCTCACCTCGCGGCGGCCGCCCGAAGCGTCTCGACCAGCTCGTGCGGATCGTCGTCGTCGACGACGTCCGCGTCCTTGATCGTCGACACGAGGTGGTGCAGCTCCATCATCCCCATGTCGCCGACCCTGAGGATCCCGAACAGGAAGGTGAGGAACGCGCCCTTGTTGACGTTCTCGGCCTCGCGGCCCCGGGGGCCGCGGATGCTCTTCACGACGACGAACTCCGGCCGGAAGGGCTCCCACCCCTCGCACTCGAACTCGCCGGCGGGGGTCATCCGCACGTAGGGGTCGTCCGAGATCTCGAGCCCTGCGCGCACCGCCCGCAGACGGAACGCCTCCCGGTTGTAGACGTCTCGCGCGTAGAGCCCCTGTCTCCCGTCGACGCGACACGCCGCGACGAGGTACGCGGGCTGCTCCTTCGAGTGCAGGACGACGTCGATCGTCCGCGCGAGGCGCGACCTAGCCTTGTCCACGTCGCGGTCCGCGTAGATCTGCGCGTTCGCGTGGTACACGCTCGGCAGCGAGCGCGTCCGTTTGGCCGGATCGTCCACGACGAGGCTGAAGATGCCCTCGTAGCGCGGCGCTCCGTCCGGCGGTGTATCCCACGGCACCGGCAGGCCCGCGAGCAGACCGCGTTGCGTGCTGCGCGCCTCGAGCCAGTCGGCCCCGTCGTAGACCCATTGCGAATCGACCCAGACCAGGTCGTCCCCGAAGGGATCCGCTCAGGTCCTTACGGTCTCTGGGACCTTGCCCGTTTCGCTCATGCCGCCACACTAAAGGCCGCCCGGCCGTCGGTTAGCTTCTCCGGACGGTGGCGCGCGCGAGGGGGACTGAGATGAGCGGGGCGGGGTCGCACGGCGTCAGCAGGCGGACGCTGTTGAAGGGCGCGGGCGCCGGGACGGCCGGGTTGCTCGCCGGTACGAACCTGTTGACACGCCCGGCGGCCGACGCCGCCCACCGTCGGGACGACGACGGGACCACCTCCCGCTTCGGTCCGCTGTACTCCGGCGTCCACGCCCGCGCTGCGGTCGTCGTCCAGTTCGACGACGGCGACGAGCGCGACCACTCGTTCGCGTTCCCGCTTCTGAAGGCGCGCGGGCTCGCCGGCGCGGTGAGCCTCGTCAGCCGGAACCTCGGCGGAGGCGAGAACCTGACGGTTGCGCAGGCGCACGAGCTGCAGGCGAACGGGTGGGAGATCCTCTGCCACTCGCGCACGCACGAAGACAACCTGTCCACGGCGTCGAAGGCCTTCCGTGTCTTCTCGTCCGAGACCGCCGGAGCGAAGGAGGACCTCGAGACCCTGGGGTTCAACGTCCAGTCGTTCCAGCAGCCCGGCTCGTGGAAGGGCCGCTACTACATCGACCGGGCGGAGAAGCTGGACTCGAGGGCCGGGCGGTTGCTGAAGGAGACGTTCGCCGCCGTCTTCGCGTTCGTCCCGTACGACCTCTGGAACCACCTCCGGCCGGTGCCGGTCCTCGAGCGATACGGGGGCGCGCTCGCCGGAGGCGACACGATGACGCTCGACACCCTGCGCGGCGTGGTCGACAACGCGGTCAAGTACGGCGCGC
>DASQEJ010000011.1:0-5781 GCA_035633715.1 Actinomycetota bacterium
GATCCTCCGGGCCGCGCTGCGCCGCGCCCGCGACCTGCTCGCCGACGCGGACGCCCTCGCCGCGTCGATCGGGGCCCAGCGCCAGAACGACTAGGACGTCAGTGGGTGAGGGCGCGGTCGCACTCGAGCGTGTCCCGCACGAGGTCCGTCGGCGCTCCGAACTGCGCCGGCTTCCCCTCGAGGTCGGCTTCGGTCACGCCCCGCGCGTTCGAGGACAGCCGCGACACGTAGAAGCGGCCCCCGCTCGCGACGATCGCGTCGAAGTGCTCCCGCAGGCTCCCGGTGCCTACCCCGTGCGTGGAGTCGAGGACGGAGTCGCGGATCAGCTGCACCCCGTCGCCGGCGAGGAACACCGTCACCTCGTGACCTTCCGCCAGCGCGGTGCGGGCGACGAGCATCCCGAGCGCGCCCGTCGTCGGAGCCTCCGGCCCGTGCGTGATGTGGACGAGCAGCGACGCCACTTCGACACCTCCTGGTCTCGGGGCGCGCTTCGATCGGCGCGCCGCTAACGGCTGAGCGATCCGGGGCTAGCTCGCGCGAGCGGGCGTCACGAGGTCGTCGAGGAGGTCGCGCGCCGCGTCTGCGACGTCGCGGACCGCCTTGTCGAACACCTCTCGATTCGCCCGTGACGGCTGGCGATAGCCGCTGATCTTCCGCACGAACTGGAGCGCGGCGGCCTCGATCTCCTCGTCCGTCGCGCCCTCCGGGCCCCGAAGGGTCTTGATGCTCCTGCACATGGCGAAAAGCCTAGCCGTTGAGGCTCGCCCACAGGTGCAGGACGGCGTAGGAGCGCCACGGTCGCCAGCGCTCGGCGTGCTCGTCGAGCTTCCGCGCGTCCGAGGGGAGGCCGAGACGCGCCGCCGCCTTGCGCACCCCGAGGTCGCCCGCGAGGAAGACGTCGGGATCGCCGAGCGCGCGCATCGCGACGTAGCCCGCGGTCCACGGCCCGATGCCCGGCAGCGCCAGGAGCTGAGCGACCGCCTCGTCCCGGTCGGCGCCGGGGCCGAGCACGACCGTTCCATCGGCCACCGCGGCCGCCAGCGACCGAATGGCCGCGCGCCGGGCCTCCGGCATCCCGGCCTCGGCCAGGTCCGCGCCGGCGAGCGCCTCCGGCGACGGGAACAAGTGGGACACGCCGCGGACGGGCGTCGTCAGCCGCTTGCCGCGCGCCGCGACGATGTGTCCGGCGAGCGTCCGCGCTCCGGCCAAGCTGACCTGCTGGCCGAGGACGGCGCGCACCGCCAGCTCGAACGGGTCGGTCGCCCCGGGGAGCCGCCGGCCCGGCGCGGCGAGCACGAGCTCGCGCAAGATCGAGTCGTGGCCGAGGTGCTCAGCCGCCGCGGCGGGGTCGGCGTCCAGGTCGAGCAGCGACCGGCACCGCTGCACCGCGGCGGCGAGGTCGCGCTCGTCGTCCAGCGCCAGAGTGCACGCGACGTGGCCGTCGACGGGCTCGAGCTCCGCTACGCCCGCCCCGTGGGGCAACGTCAGGCTGCGCCGGTAGACGCCGCCGTCCAGCTCTTCGATGCCCGGGACGCACCGGCCCCCGAGGAAGCCGAGCAGGCCGTCGTCGAACGGCGCTCGGTACGCGAGCTCGAGCGTGCGGCCTCCCTCCATGCCGGCCAGCCTCGCAGGCGACACCGGCACGCGCTGGCGGTCATCCGACGGGGTCACACGGCGAATCCGCCGAAATCGCCCACCGCGTCTCATAGGATCGCTCGTATGGGGGACCGACCCAAGCAACCCGCGCGAGAGGCTCCGACGGACCTCGACTTCAAGGAGTTCGTCCAGAACCTGCCGATAGCGGTCTTCGTCGTGGACCGCGAGGGCTCTCCCTGCTACGCGAACCCGGCGGCGATCGAGCTCCTCGGCAAGGGGGCCGACCCCCAGGCCGCCCCGGACGAGATGGGCGAGCTCTACAGGGCCTACCTCCAGGGCACCTCCCATCCCTACCCCACGGACCGCATGCCGCTGTTCCGCGCCCTGAAGGGCGAGTCGTGCACTGTCGACGACATGGAGATCCACCGGCCGGACGGGACGATCGCTCTGCAGGTGTGGGGGAGCCCGGTCTACGACGCGACGAGCGGCATCAAGTACGCGATCGCGGCGTTCACCGACATCACGTCCCGCAAGAGCGCGGAGCGCGCTCTCCAGGAAAAGGAGCAGCAGGCGCAGGAGCGGGCGTCGCGGGACGACCTCACGGGGCTCCACAACCGGCGAGGGCTCCTTCACGTCATGGAGACCCTGATGAAGCTCGCGGTCCGTGCCGACAAGCCACTCTCGCTCGTCTACATCGACCTCGACGACATGAAGAAGATCAACGACACGTTCGGCCACCTCGAGGGCGACCGGGCGCTCGTCGACGCGGCGCGGGTCCTCCAGGCGAACCTGCGCGAGTCCGACTTCATCGCCCGCATCGGGGGGGACGAGTTCTGCGTCGTCCTGTCGGGCGGCACCGAGGCCCAGGACCACACCGCCGTCACGCGGATCGAAGACGCCGTGCAGCGCCACAACGCAACCGCCGGGCGGACGTACGAGCTCTCGTTCAGCATCGGCGTCGCGCGCTTCGAGCCGGCGAACCCCTCGACGATCGAGGACCTCGTCCACGCGGCCGACGCGGCGATGTACGAGGCGAAGGCGAAGAAGCACTCCGGCTCCTGAGCATGGCCTCTTCAGGCCAGCGCTTGCACCCCTAACTACAGCGGTAGTAGAAAGAGGCTCGAACAGCTTCCAATACCTCGTCGGGGGGAGCTCGAGCCGTGGGGGAAGCGTCCTGGAACCGGCACGTCGTCTCGTGATGACCGTCCGCGGGTGGGATTCGCTAACGGACGCGGAGCTGCGTGTGATCAGGCTCGTGATGGAGGGCCTGACGAACCCGCAGATCGCCGCGCGTCTGTTCGTATCCGCCCAGACGGTCAAGTCGCACATGAAGAACGTCTTCCGCAAGCTCGGGGTCTCGAGCCGGGCCGAGCTGGCCGCCCTCGCGGCCCGGCGCGACCTGGGGTAGGGGCGGAAGGAACGTCCGCCGGGGCGGCGAATCTCCCGGCATGAAAAAGCTCATCGTCACCGCGCTCGCGTCCCTTCTAGTCGCCGCCTTCGCGCCGCTCGGCCGGACCGATGCGTCCGTGCTGTCGCTCGTGCGCGTCCGGGTGGACTCGGCCGCCGAGGCCGGCTACCTCATGTCGAACTTCGACGAGACCCACAACCACGGCCCCAACGAGATCGAGCTCCTCCTGTGGCCGGGCGACCTGGCCGAGCTGGACTCCCTCGGCCTCGACTACGAGGTGATCGTCGAGGACCTCGTCGCGCACGACCGAGCCCTCGAGGCGGCCGCCGCCGACGCGACTCCGGTTGCGCAGCCGGGTCCCGACCGCACCGACTACCGGCGCCTGGGCGACTACAACGCCGAGATGCAGGAGCTGGCCGACAAGAACAAGGGGCTCGTCGAGCTGTTCGAGATGCAGCGGCCGTCGCTCGAGGGCCGGACCATCTACGGCCTCGAGATCGCCGCGAACGTCGGGCGCAAGGACGACGGGCGGCCGATCTTCTACATGGACGCAGTGCACCACGCGCGGGAGTGGCCGGCGTCGGAGTTCACGATGATCTACGCGCACTTCCTCGCCGAGGAGTACGGCAAGAACCCGATCGTCACGCATCTGCTGAAGAAGGCCCGCGTGATCATCGTCCCCGTCGTGAACGTCGACGGCTTCGACTACTCGCGTGAGTCCGTCACCTCGGCCGACCCGACGCTGGCGTCGCGGACCTCCCCGCTGGGGGCCGGGAACGGCTTCGAGGGCTACTGGCGCAAGAACCGGCGCTCGCTGACCGGCGTCACGGTCCCGGCCGCGCAGAAGAACCCCGACGCCTACGGCGTCGACCCGAACCGCAACTACTCCTACCTCTGGGGCGACAACCAGGGCGGGTCGTCGGGCAACCAGCTCGACACGACGTACCGGGGCTCGGCTCCGTTCTCCGAGCCCGAGACCCAGAACGTCCGCGACATCGTCCTCGGTCGCAACGTCACCGGCGTGATCACGAACCACACGTACCAGTCGAGCGTGCTGCGGGCCGGAGGCGGCGACTCGCCCGAGGACGCGATGCTGAAGTCGCTCGGCCAGAAGATGGCCGACGTCCTCGGCTACCAGAACAACGGGACCGTCGGCTACCCGACGACCGGGACCACCGACGACTGGGCGTACGCCGTCGTGGGCGCGATCGGCTTCACGATCGAGCACGGCACGCAGGGCTTCCACCCGCCGTACGGGGACTTCGTCGCAACGCACAACGACAAGACGTCGCAGGCGTTCACGGTAATGCTCGACGCCGCAGCGGACCCGAAGTACCACTCGGTGCTGACCGGCCGCGTGACCGGGGGCCCGGCGAAGCTGACGCTCACGAAGACCATCAAGGTGCCGCTGTCCGAGGGCAACCCGACCGGCGAGGAGTTCGTGACCGAGAAGCTGAAGTACACGATCTCCACCGACAAAAACGGCCGCTTCGAGTGGCACGTCGGCCCGAGCACGAGCCCGTGGACGAAGACGAAGCAGTCGTACACGCTGACGGTCACCCGGGACGGCGGCGAGACGAAGATGCCGGTGACGATCGATCGGGGCGAGCGGCTGGACCTCGGCTCGATCCGCGTCGCCAAGGGCTCGACGAAGACGCACCACCACGGCGACCCGGTCCCGCACGACCACTAGTTCCGACGGCGGAGCTGTCCGCCGCTGCCTCCGAGAGAGTCCGAGATTGCCGCCGTGGCATCGGTTCGCGGGGGCCGCGCGGGGTAAGAGAACCGAACCTATGCAAAGTGGCAGGTAGCGTGGCTCGGGCGGACGAGCTGAAAGACGAAGCGCTGAGACTCGGCGACGTCGCGGAGTTGATCGGCGTCCCCGGAACGACTATCCGCGCGTGGGAGACCCGCTACGGATGGCCGGAACCCGCACGCACCGCGGGGCGGCACCGTCGCTACTCGGCAGAGGACCTCCGTCGCCTGATCGCGTTGCGCAACGAGATCGCGCGCGGGCGCAACGCCGGCGAAGCCGTCGAGATGCTGCGCGCCATCGACGCGCGGCGCGTGGGCCGGTACGTCGACCCGATCGTCGCCGGCGCTATCGCGCTAGATCCGGCCCCCGTGCGGAGCGGCCTGGCCGAGGCGGAGGCCGCGCTCGCCGTCGTCCGGACCGTCGAGGACGTCGCGTTGATCGCGCTGCGCGAGATCGGCGACCACTGGGCCGTCGGCACGTGCGACGTCGCGGGCGAGCATCTGGCGACGGGAGAGATCCGTAGGTGGTT
This sequence comes from Actinomycetota bacterium, assembly GCA_035633715.1. Classification (GTDB taxonomy): domain Bacteria; phylum Actinomycetota; class CADDZG01; order CADDZG01; family WHSQ01; genus JALZEG01. The sequence continues at coordinate 5,290 of DASQEJ010000011.1, forward strand.
CGGCGAGGTCGCGGCGCGCGGCTTCGACGCGACGTCCGGCCCGCCCGTCGTCCTCGCGTGCGGCCCCGAGGAGCTCCACACCGGCGGGCTCGAGGCGTTCCGAGTGTTGCTGGTCGAGCGCGGCGTGCCCGCGTTGCTGCTCGGCGCGCAGACGCCGCCCGACTCGTTCGCGTTGACCGTGCGCGACGCGGGGGCGGCCGCCGCCGTGATGCTGTGCCACCGGCCGCAAGCGCGGCGCGGGTCGCTCAGGACGTTGCGCCTGCTCGCTTCGATCCCGAAGACCGACGTCTACTACGCGGGCAACGGCTTCGCCGCGGCGCGGGGTCGCCGCAGCGTGCCGGGGACCTACCTCGGCACCGATCTCTCCGCCGCGGCCGGCCTCGTCACCGAACGCCGCGCCGGCTGACACGATGTGGCGGTGACCAACGCCGTAATCGAGGCCCGCGGGATCGTCCGCACCTACTCCTCGGGGGCCGAAGCCGTCCACGCGCT
>DASQEJ010000012.1:0-16352 GCA_035633715.1 Actinomycetota bacterium
CTTCAGCGAGGGCGTGGAGCCGAACCGGAAGGTAGTCGTCCGAGGCGAGTAGTCGGCCGATGTTTCACGTTTTACATCGCCCGGCTCCCCACGTTTCACGTTTTACATGAGCGCTGAGGAGCTCCTCGCCGCCTATGCGGCACTCGTTCGGAAGTGGGCCCCCCGGCTCGACCTCGTCTCTCCTCGCGATCTCGATCGGCTCGAGGAGCGCCACATCGAGGATTCGCTCCGGGTCGCGCCGTTGCTCGACGAGCTTCCGCCCGGCCCCTGCGCCGACATCGGCTCCGGCGCCGGATTCCCCGGAGTGCCGCTCGCGATCGCCCGGCCGGACCGCCGCTGGACCCTCATCGAACCCCGGCACAGGCTGGCGGCGTTCCTCGAGGAGGTCGTCCGGGCGCTCGGGGTGAACGCGAGGGTCGCGGCCACGACCGTCGAGCTGTGCGGCGTCGACGAGGAGCTGAGGGGAAGCCACGTCCTCGCCACCGCCCGGGCCGTCGACGAAGCCGCGTGGGTGCAGGCCGCCGCGGACCCCCTGCTCCTGCCCGGAGGGGTCGCGGTGTGGTTCAAAGGGTCGGATCAGCACAAGCCGTTGCCGCCGGAAGCCGAGGAATGGGCGCCGGGCCTGATAATCATGAGGAAACCGTTCGAGCTGCTGGGAGACGAGTGACCGAGGCCCCTTCTAAGAACTGGAAACTCCTGGAACGTCGCGCCATCCAGCCCGGGCGTGGGCGGATCGTGTGCGTCGCGAACCAGAAGGGGGGCGTGGCCAAGACCACGACCTCGGTGAACCTCGCGGCGGGCCTGGCCCTTCGGGGCCACCGCGTCCTCGTCGTCGACGTCGATCCGCAGTCGAACGCCGCGACGGGGCTGGGCATCGACCACCGCACGGTCGAGCGCTCGACGTACGACCTGCTGCTCGGCGGGGCCTCTCTCGACGAGGTGGTGCTCCCGACTGCGATCAAGAACCTCGAGTGCGCGCCGGCGTCGCTGGACCTGGCGGGGGCCGAGGTCGAGCTCGTCAGCACGATGGCCCGCGAAAGGCGGCTCGGCGAGGCCCTCGCGGGCGCGACCGAGCGCTACGAGCTGATCTTCCTCGACTGCCCGCCGTCGCTCGGGCTGCTCACCGTCAACGCCCTCGCGGCCGCGCAGGACCTGATCGTGCCCGTCCAGTGCGAGTACTACGCGCTCGAGGGGCTCGGCCAGCTCCTCGGCAACGCCGAGCGCGTCCGGCGCTCGCTGAACGCGGACCTGCGCATCGCCGGGCTGCTGCTGACGATGTACGACGCCCGCACGAAGCTGTCGAGCCAGGTCGAGAACGACGTCCGGTCGCACTTCGGCGACCTCGTGTTCGCCACGCGGATCCCGCGCAGCGTGCGTCTGTCGGAGGCCCCCTCGTTCGGCGAGTCGGTCCTCACGCTCGATCCGTCGTCGCGCGGAGCGGTCGCGTACCGGCTCCTCGCAGCCGAGGTCGAGGGCCTCTACGGCCTCCAGGTCCACAAGCCGCCCGCGCCGCCTCCGCCCCCACCACCTACGGCCGCTCCCCCCACCGTCGTGGCGTCGCGCCCGTCCACGCCCGGCCCCGGGGGCCGCGGCTACGGCGTGAAGACGGCCCGGCCCGATCTCCCGGACACCGCGTGGCCGCGCGGCGAGCCGTGGACCGCGCCCGTGGGCCAGGAGTCGACGTGACGCGGAAGTCGGGCCTCGGCCGCGGCCTCGACGCGCTGCTGCCTTCCGGAGGAGGGGGCGCGGAGCTCGAGTCCCGAGGGAACCTGCTGCAGCTCCCGCTCGACGCGATCGTCGCCAACCCGAACCAGCCGCGGCGGACATTCGACGAGGCCGGGATAGCCGAGCTGGCCACCTCGATCGGCGAGCTTGGGATCCTCCAGCCGTTGTTGGTGCGCGACGTCGGGGGCGGCGTCTTCGAGCTGATCGCCGGAGAGCGGAGGCTGCGCGCGGCTCACGCGGCCGGCCTCGACACCGTCCCGGCGATCGCGGTCGAGACCGACGAGCGCGGGTCGCTCGAGAGGGCGATCGTCGAGAACATCCACCGCGCCGACCTCAACCCGATCGAGGAGGCCGCCGCGTACCGCCAGCTGATCGCCGACGCGGGGCTGACCCAGGAGGAGCTCGGCGACCGGCTCGGAAAGAACCGGGTGACGGTGACGAACGCGCTGCGGCTGCTCGACCTGCCGACGGGAATCCAGAAGCTCCTGATCGACGGGCGGCTCACCGCAGGGCACGGCCGCGCGCTGCTCCGCCTGTCGGACAACCCGTTCCAGGACCGGATGGCGCGGCGGGCGTCCGAGGAGAAGCTCTCGGTGCGAGAGACCGAGGACGAGGTCGCCCGCTACCTCGAGATGACCGGCGGGATCACGACCGGGAGGGCCGGGTCACGCCGGGCGGCCGAGGAGTCGGCGGCCGCCGGGGAGGCGCAGCGCCTGCTGTCGGATCATCTGCAGACGCGGGTGAAGATCCAGATGGGCAAGCGCAAGGGCAAGATCACGCTCGACTTCGTCTCGGCCGACGACCTCGAGCGCCTCGTCGCCGCGATCACCGGACGCGAGCCGGAAGGTCAGACCGGCGTCGACGCGTAGTAGCGGCTGACCCCCGAGGCGATCGCTTCCGCCAGGGCCGCCCGGAAGTCCGGCTCCTCCAGCCGCTTCGCCTCGTCGGGGTTCGAGATGAAGACCGGCTCGACGAGCACCGCCGGCATGCGCGTCTCGCGCAGCACCGTGTAGGAGCGGGCGTGGCTGCGGCAGTCGCGGACGCCGAGGCCCACGAGCTCCTCCTGGATCGTCTCGGCGAGAGCGCGCCCGGCCCCCGAGGTGTGGAAGTAGTAGGTCGAGGCGCCTTCCGCGGTGGGCTCCTCGTGGGCGTTGAGGTGCAGCGAGAGGAACACGTCGCCCGCGACCTCGTTGGCGCGGCGGGCCCGCTCGGACGCGTCCGGGGACTCGGCCTCCGTGCGCGTGAACCTGACGCGAGCGCCCATCCCGGCGAGCTTCTCGGCCACGCGCACCGCGAGATCCCACGACACGTCGGCCTCGACCAGGCCCCCGTCCGCACGGCCCCCAGGCTCGTCGCCTCCGTGCCCCGGGTCCAGGACGACGAGCGCGCCGTGCAGGTCGGGGCTCGCGGAGCGCCGGAGCTCCTCGCGCAGCTGCGCGGTCGTGCCCGGCCGGTCCACTCGCAGCCCCGAGAGGGCGGCCTGAGAGCGCGGCCCCCAGATCCCGTCCTCCGCGACCCCGTACTCCTTCTGGAACTTGCGCACGGCGTCGGCGGTGTCCCCGCCGAAGATGCCGTCCTCGCGGCCGGAGTCGAACCCGAGCGCGTTCAACCGCTTCTGCAGGAGCGAGACGTCGTCGCCGCGGAACGGCGGGTGCTTGAGATAAAGGCTGCGGTCGCCGAGGCGCCACGACGCCTCGACCAGCTCGGTCCACGTGTTCGGCCCGACGATCCCGTCGACGAGGATCGAGCGCGTCTGCTGGAACGTCCGCACGGCGTGGCGCGTGGAGTCGCCGAAGACCCCGGCCTCGTCGTCGACCTGCAGGCCGAGCCCGCGCAGGCGCGCCTGGACGTCGGCCACCTGCTGTGACCGGTCTCCCTGGCGGATGAGCCCCTTCACGACCCGCTTCCTCTCACCGCAGCATCGTAAAGGCGACTGACGAGGGGGTAGGGGTTGGCCCAGGTCCCGTCCGCCTCCTGGATGCCCAGGTGGAGGTGGTACGTGAACTCGTCCCGGTGGCCCGGGGTGGCGCCGTAGCCGGTGTTGCCGACCTCGCCGAGGGGCTGGCCCGCCGCCACGGGGCTTCCGATCGTCAGCCCGGGGGCGAAGCGGCTCAGGTGCGCGTAGAACCAGTAGCGGCCGTCCGTGCCCCGGATCCCCACGCGCCACCCGGAGTAGAAGGTCCACCCGATCTGCTCGACCCGGCCCCCGAGAACGGCCACGACCGGGGTCCCGGGCTCGGCGAAGATGTCGTTGCCCTCGTGGTAGCCGGTGAGCTCCCACGTCCCGTCCGGGAGGACCCGCATCCGCGGAGCGTGCCAGTCGTCGCGGAAGTTGATCACCGAGTACCAATCGGAGCGCACGACGGGGAAGACCATCCGAGGCTCCCTCGCGCGCGGGGCGGGGCCCCATGCGGCGACGGTGGTGAGCGCGACCGCGGCGACGGTCAGGGTCCGGGAACGCACGACTACGAGACTCGCGGACGAGCGGAGCGGTTCGCTACCAGAAACGCTCGGTGATCGGCACGTCTTCGAGGTAGCGCTCGGCGTCGATCGCAGCCATGCAGCCCATCCCGGCGGCGGTGATCGCCTGGCGGTACCTGAAGTCGACGACGTCGCCGGCGGCGAAGACGCCCTCGGCCGACGTCGCGGTGCCGTCGTGCGTGACGATGTAGCCGCCGGAGAGGTCGAGCTGTCCCTCGAACAGCGACGTGTTCGGCGTGTGGCCGATGGCGACGAAGACGCCCGTCGCGGGGACCTCGGTCTCGGCCCCCGTCTTCACGTCCAGCAACGTCGCGCTCGCGACCTTGCCGTTGCCGTTGATCTGCTTCACGACGGAGTCGAAGACGAACTCGATCTTGGGGTTCGCGCGGGCCCGGTCCTGCATGATCTTCGACGCGCGCAGCGACTCGCGGCGGTGCACGACCGTGACCTTCGACGCGAACTTCGTGAGGAAGTTGGCCTCCTCCATCGCGGAGTCGCCCCCACCGACGACGAGGATCTCCTGGTCGCGGAAGAAGAAGCCGTCACCCGTCGCGCAGGTCGAGACGCCGTGACCGAGGAGCTCGCGCTCGCCCGGGACGCCGAGCATGCGGGCGGACGCGCCGGTCGAGACGATGACGGCGCCGGCCTCGTAGGTCGTGGACGCGGTCGTCACCTTCAACGGCTGGGACGAGAAGTCGACCGAGGTGACGTTGTCGGTGAGGAACTCGGTCCCGAAGCGCGCGGCCTGCTTGCGCATCGCCTCCATCAGCTCGGGGCCCATGATCCCGTCGACGAACCCGGGGTAGTTCTCGACCTCGGTCGTCAGCATGAGCTGGCCGCCGGCCTCGATCCCCTCGATCACGAGCGGCTCGAGGCTCGCCCGGGCGGTGTAGACCGCGGCCGTGAGGCCGGCTGGGCCGGACCCGATGATGATCACGCGTCGCTTCTCCGGCATGGTGTTCACACCCTATCGAACCGAGCCGAGCGGCCGGATGTTCCGCGGGGCCTAGCGACCCTCGATCCGGCCGAAGAGCGTGTCGAGGGGTTGCTCGCACGAGCCGCGCTCCCACACCCACAGGAGGTAGCGCCCGAGCTCGTCCGTGCCGGGGTCGTTCGTGACGAACCCGAGGACGAGGACGTCGCGGTCGTCGTAGCGCGCGAGCCCGCCGTAGGCCGGGAGTATCGAGCCGTCCTGCGGGAGCGTGGCGGCGCATTCGTCCACCTCGTCCCCGGCGTCGCCCGCCTGCTTCACGAGCCGGCCGAGCAGGTCGTCGTAGACCTCGTCTCCCTCCGACGCGCGGTGCGCGGCGGCCGCCGAGCGGAAGACCTCGCCCGACCGGCCGGTCGCCGAGAGCTCGCGGGTAGTCGTCGACCCGAGGTCTCCGACGAACTCGGGGGCGGGGCTCTGCATCAGGTACGCGCTCTCTTCCCCCGACGACGCGGCGGCGTCGTGTGAGACCTCGGAGTCGGGACCGGCCCTCGTCCGCCCGCCACCGCCACCCGACTCCGTGTTCGCCTGCGAGTCCTCGAGCGCTTCGGGGGCCGCGCCTCCCTCCGCGGAGTCGGCGCCGAAGCTCGTCGACTCGTCGGTCCCGCCGCCCGTCGTCATCGCGAAGACTCCCGCGATCACGGCGGCCCCGGCGAACGCCGGCGCGATCCACTTCGTCCACCTCGGCGCGCCGCCGCCGCCGGTGACGTCCGCGTTGGCCCGCGGCGTGAAGAGCTCCTGCGCGAGCGCGCGATGGAGCCGCGCGCGCTCGAGATCGTCCATCGGGACGACCGGGGCCGCGCCGACGGCCACCAGGGTCCGCTCCTCGGCGCGGCAGTCCTCGCACCCCGCCAGGTGGGCGCGCACCCCTTGGGCCTCGTCGTGCGACAGCTCGCCGGCGAGGTATCCGCGCAGCAGCTCCGAGCACCTGTCGTGGTTCATCGGGTCATCCATCCTGTTCCTTCGACGCCGGGGCCGGGGCCGGTTGTTCCAGGAGCTCGGCCAGTCGCCGCCGCCCGCGGCTGATCCTCGACTTCACCGTGCCGAGCGCGACCCCGGTGATCTCCGCGATCTCGTCGTACGGGATCGCGCCGAGGTCGTGCATCAGCACCGCGTCCCTGTAGTCCTCGGGCAGCTGGGCGAGCGCCCTGGTGAGGTCGAGCCGCAGGCCGACGACGTCCTCGGTTCCGATGCCCGGCCGCGCTTGCTCGGGCAGCTCCTCGGTCGGCTCCGGGAGCCTCTTTCGTTTCCTGAGGAGGTCGCGGCAGGCGTTGACCGCCACGCGGTAGAGCCACGTCGTGAACGCCGCCTCGGCGCGAAACGAGCCGGACTGGCGGAAGACCGAGACGAAGGTGTCCTGAGTCGCGTCGAGGGCGTCGGCGCGGTCGCCCGTGATCCGCATCGCTATGGCGAAGACGCGGTCCTCGTGACGCTTGACCAGGGCCGAGAAGGCAGGCTGATCCCCGCCGGCGGCGCGCTGGAGCAGGAGCTCGTCCGACGGTTCCGGGTCACCCCATGCGTCAGGAGGCGCCACGCAGCATGACCTCCTGGATCTCTACCGTCCCCCCGCCCTCTCCCGGCAGCTTCGTTATCCACACCAACCAGTACTGCGCCCGTACCTCGTCGAACGTCACCTCCTCGATCGCCCCCGCGGCGTCGACCGCAGTCACGCGCTCGGCGTCCTCGGCCGTAGCCGGGGCGGCCTCCGCCGCGCGGATCTCGAAGCTGAACCCCGGAGTGGACGTCTGCAGCTCGAGCGCCGACACGTCCTGCGGTGAGCCGAGGTCGAGGACGAGCCCGATGCCGCCCTTGCCGAGGTCGGCGAGCGACGCCTGGTAGTCCTCGGCCCCCCAGGAGGTCGACGGGTCGCCGTCGGCGGCGAGCGGCGCCTCCTCCGAGTGCTCCTGGCCGTCGCCGTCGGGGTCGAAGGACTCGACGCCGGTGATCTCGATGACGCCGCCCGCGCCTCCGGCCGGCGCCTCCCGCCGGTCGTTTCCCCGGGGGGCCGCGCCCGACGGATCGTCTTCCAGCAGGCGCGGGACCAAAAACGCGAGCAGCAGCGCGAACAGGATCAGCCCGACGACGGGGCCGACCCAGCGCATCTCGCCGCCGGAGTGCTCGACGGCCGGCTCCGGTGCGGGCTCCTCGACGCGCGGCCGCGACATCACGGCCGTGGCGCCGGATCCCGCGGCGAGCGCCCTCTCGAAGTCCGCCGCCGAGGCCCACCGGTCGTCGGGCTCCTTCGCGAGCGCCTTCGCCACCGTGCCGTCGAGGTGCCTCGGCACGTGCGGCTTGAGGGCCCGCACCGGCGTGGGCGCTTCCTTCAGGTGCATCATCGCGGTTGCGACGTCGGTCTCGCCTGTGAACGGGGGGCGACCCGTCAGGAGCTCGTAGAGCACGACCCCCGCGGAGTAGACGTCGGAGCGCGCGTCGGGCTCGCGCCCCGCGGCCTGCTCGGGCGAGATGTACGTGACGGTCCCGAGGATCGACCCGGTCGTCGTGAGGTCGCCGCTCGCGTAGGCGGCCTTGGCGATCCCGAAGTCGGCGACCTTCAACGTCCCGTCGTCGGAGAACAGCACGTTGTCCGGCTTCACGTCCCGGTGGACGACGCCGGCGCGGTGGGCGAAGTCCAGCGACGAGCAGACGGCGGCGACGATCTCCGACGCGCGGGCCGGGTCGAACGCCCGCTCGCGCTCCATCAGCTCCGTGAGGGTGCCCCCCGCGCAGTGCTCCATCACGATGTAGTGGCGCTCGGTCCCGTCGTCGGCGGAGTCGGTGCCGGTGTCGTAGATCGCGACGATGCCGGGGTGACCGAGGCCGGCCGCGGCGACGGCCTCGCGCCGGAAGCGCTCGAGGAAGGCCGCGTCCTCGGACAGGTGCGGGTGCAGGATCTTGACGGCCACGGTTCGGGCGAGGACCTCGTCCCGCGCCCTGTAGACGGAGCCCATCCCCCCGCGGGCGAGGAGCCCTTCGAGGACGTAGCGATCTGCGATTGAGGTCGCGGGGGCCGCGCCGGCGGCGTCCCTGCGGTCCGAAGCCATGCTCCGAGCCTAGTTCGTGTCCGCCTCCGCGCTGGCTGTGGCCGTCGCCCAGTCCTCGATGGCGCCTATCCGCCCGACGATCAGCGTGTCGGCGGTGTTTCGGACCTCGACGTGGAAGGCGCCGTCGGCGTCGAACCGGGCGGTCACGATCTTCACGCCCTTTTCGCGCGCGACGTCCTGGATCACGCGGCACTCGGGCACGGGCGACCGCCGCGCGCACTCGAGGTTGGGCTGCGCCTCGCGGCCGAGGTCGGTCGCCACGTCGATCGCGATCTCGTCGGCGGTGCCCTGCAAGGACAAGAAGTTGATGACGATCGAGCCCGCGTCGTAGAGGACGACGCCCACGAGAGCGAGGCCGACCAGGACCTGGAGCAGCCACGCGCCGACGATGCCGCTCTCGTCGCGCAACCGCCGTCGGGAGTCCATGAGGTGATTATCGGCCCAGCCCCGCCGAGTCATGAGGTTTTGGCGCGCCGTCGCTTCACGAGCGAGACGACGTGCTCGAGCTCCGGCACGCGCAGCAGCCGCGCGAGCAGCAGGTAGGCGACCGCGCCGGCGACGACCGGGACCGCGACCTCGGCCAGCGTCCCGGTGAACGTGTCCTCGTCGGTGACCGCGTCCACGGCGCGGAGCGCGAGCCACACGACGGCCCCCATCCCCGCGGCCGCGACGAACGTGCGCCCGGCCCCCGCGAGCAAGCTCGTTCTCCCGTCGCGGCCCAGCCGGCGCGCGAGCAGGCGCTCCTGCGCGATCGCGCCGGCGACGTATCCGCACGCGTGTCCCGCCGCGAGCCCGCGGACGCCGTAGACGTGGAACAGCGGGACGTTCAGCCCGGTCGTCAGCGCGACCGCGCCGCAGTTCACGTAGAACGGCGTCTTCGTGTCCTGCATCGCGTAGAACGCGCGCAGCAACAGCTGGAACAACGAGAACGGCACGAGGCCGACGACGAACACCTGCAAGACGCCGGCGATGAGCTCGGTGGAGCGTTCGGTCACTACTCCTCGCTCGACGAGGAGCCGCACGATCGGCTCGCCGAGGACGAAGTAGCCGACGGCGGCAGGAAGCACGAGGAACACAGTCGCGCGCGCGCCGGTCGACAGACGCCCCGCGAAGCCGGACCAGTCGCGGTTCACCGCGAGCGCGCTCATCCCCGGCAACAGCGCGGTGATCACCGACACCGCGAACAGGCCGTGGGGCAGCATGAAGAACATGAACGCGTTGACGTACGCGGTGTAGCCGCCCTGCTGCTCGTTCGCGAGGACCTGCACGACGAAGTAGCCGATCTGGTTGACGATCACGTAGCCGATCACGAACAGCGAGAGCCGCCACAGCTTCCCGAACGCGGGATGGCGAAAGCCCTTCAGCGTCGGGCGGTACTTGCCGAGGCCGCGCAGGAACGGAAGCTGCGCGAGCGCCATCAGCACCACGCCGCCGGTCGTCCCGAGCCCGATCAGCAACAGCTGTGACGTCGTCACGGTCTCCAGGCTCACCTTCCCGTACAGCTGGTAGAAGGTCACGAAGATCGCGACGACCGCGAGGTTGTTGAGGATCGGCGTGTACATCGGCGCGCCGAACCGCTTGTGCGCGTTCAGCAGCCCCGCCGTGATCGCGGTCAGCGCGTAGAACACGATCTGCGGGAGGAACAGGCGCAGCAGGAACGTCAGCGCCTCTTGCTGGTGCGCGACCTGGTCCCCGTCGAGGCGCAGCGCGTACAGCTTCGCGATCCAGGGGGCCGCGACGATCCCGACGACCGTCACCGCCGACAGCACGACGAGCGCGAGGTTGAGGATGCCGCTCGCTACCTCCCACGCGCGCTCGCGGCCCTCCTTTTCGAGCAGCTCCACGAACACGGGGACGAAGACGGAGGTGAGGACGCCTCCGAGGATCAGCTCGTAGACGATGTTCGGGAACGTGTTCGCGAGGTTGTAGGTGTCGGTCAGACGCGTCTCGGCGACGCCGAGCGCCGCGACGATCGCGGCGAGCCGCGCGACGCCGGTGATGCGGGAGAAGACGGTCCCGACCGTCATCAGCGCGGTCGCCCGCGCCCCGCCGCCCCTCAAGCGGACGTCGACTCCGGCGCCGTCTCCGCGGCTGCTCGCCGGCGCCTGACCGCGCGGTACGCGTAGAACGAGACGAGGAACGCGAGCGCGCCGAGCGTGATCCCGAGCGCGATCTGGTTGAGCTCGGTCGACCGGACGGAGATCACGAGCTCGTCGACCACGACGCCGGCCGGTGTGCGCGCGGTCAACGACACCTGGAAGATCCCGCTCGTCTGTGCGGCGACCGAGGCCTGCACGGGGGTGGTGGCCTCCGGCGGGAACTCCGCGGGAACGCGGAGGTCGTCGACGACGAGGTTCGGCGACTCGAGGCCGACGTCGAGCCTCACGGGATAGGGGTTCTCGTTGACGACGAGGAACTGCACGTCGGTCGAGCGCGACGTCATCGTGATCTCGGGGGCCGCGTGCACGGCGATGCGCCCGAGGTGCTCCTCGGCCTCTCGGCGCGCGACCTCCGCGAAGGCCCGCCCCTCCTCGGCCAGGGCCACGTCGCTCCACCAGGTCCGCCCGTAGGCGACGAGGATGTCGCGCTCGAGCCGCGTCACGAGCGTCTCCGGCGCGCCGATGTCGCGCACGTCGTCCACGAGGTCCTCGGCCGCGGCGAGGTCGTCGAAGTACGCGTCGCCGGGGGCGCGAGGGAGGTCGTTGATCACGGTGACCGCCTGACGGTCGACCGGCGCCGCCGCCTGCTTCAGTCCCTGGTTCGGCGTCAGCGTGCGCAGCCACGGCGCGCGCGCGAACGCGCGGAACATGAGCCGGGCGAGCTTCGGCCGCGGGTGCCACAGCGACGGCATCGTCGCCTGGATTACGCGGTCCGTCCGGCCCGGCAGCTCCTCGCGGATCATCGCCGTCTCGGCCAGCAGCCGTTGGAGGTCGAGCCGGTCGTCACCCGGCTCGGCGAGTGCGATGAACCGCGTCTGCAGCCCCGAGTCGGCCTGGTACCCGGCGGTCCCGGCCACCGAGATCGGGCAGGTGAAGGTCGCGAACGCCTCGGGGCAGCCGGCCAGGTCCGGGTCGAGGGGCGGTACGAGTGACTCGGCGGAGAAGAACGTGCGCGTTCCGGTCTCGGCGCTCAGCGCGCGCAGCTCCGTCAGCGCGCGGCCGTCGAGCCGGCCGGCCGGGGGAAAGACCCACCGCCTCGTGAACCCGGCCTTCGTGAGGTCGAGACCGCCCAGCACCTCCTCCGCGACCGTGAGCTGCCGCGCGATCGGGCCCGGCGCGGGCGCGTCGATGTGAGCGAGGGCCGGGAGGTCGGCGAACGAGTAAGGGACGAGCAGCGGCTGGACCCCGTTCGTGTCGAGCAGCTCGGTGAGCGCGGCGAGGGTCTCCCCCGCGGCCTCGGCGCTCGCGGCGTCGCGCGGCACCTCCTCCTCCGTTCCGTCGGCGGAGCGGCGCGTGTAGCCGTCGGCCATGTCCGCCACCTCTTCGACGAGGCGGGGCGTGGGCGCGAGCGCGAAGTGGAGCCCGGAATCGGTCGCAGAAGACATCGCGTCGAGTGCGCCGCGCAGCCATCCGTCCGGGGCGACCGCGGCCTCCAGCGGCACGCCGGCGTCTTCGGTCGCGGCGAAGACCCCGTCCGGCCCCCTCGTCGCCACGTCGTTCAGCGGGACGACGAGCACGGTGGCCAGCTGGGTCTCCGGCGGCTCGCCCGGGTAGTAGACGAGCTCGGTCACGACCGACGTGCCCAGGAGCACTCCGCTGGTGTCGGCCAGGTCGATCCCGAGCGGGTAGACGCCGCCGGTCCCGGTCGCGAGCGTGGCCAGGTCGGCTATCGGGGTCCGGAGCACGACGGTCTTGGACTCCCCCGGCGGGACCGCCGTCTCGAACTCCTCGAACGTGACGAACGTGGGCGAGCCGAAGGGGTTGCCGTCGAAGCTCTCGACGAGGGCCGACCGGCTGGTGAGGCGCTCGTACGACGAGATCTGGAGCCGGAAGCCCTCGAGCGGCGTCTCGGAGAGGTTCGTGACCTTGATCCCGACGTCCAGGGCGTCCTCGCCGTCGTGCCAGAACGGCTGCCCGACGAGCGTGATCGAGTAGAGGGGGTCCTGGGCCCGGGCCGGCGCCAGGGGCCCCGCGAGCAGCGAGGCGGCGAGGACCGGGATCAGCAGACGGAGCCGGCGCATGGGGCCAGCATAAGGACCCCGCCGGGCGGATCCGGGGCCGGGGACGGGGCGGCCTCGGCCGGACCGCAGGAGGATTGGGGCGGCCTCGGCCGGACCGCAGGAGCAACCGGGGTCAGGCCCCCGGGATCACGAGCTCGCCGCCGATGCGGTCGTGGACCGTCCGGGCGACCTTCGCGCCGGTCGGGCAGACGATGATCCAGTTCGGCCCCAGGACCGACGGGTACTGCTGCGCGATGTGCTCCCACAGCCCCCGCTCCGTCGTGAGGTAGATGTCGACGTTCGCGCGGCCGATGTGGCAGACGCCGAAGGCTTCGAGGCCCCGGTTCCCTCCGGTCCCGACGTCCTGGACCTCCTCGCAGTCGAAGGCCGCGGCGGCCTCTTCGAGGGACTCGTACGCGACGCTCCCGCCCGGCCCGGTCGCCGTGGGGCTGGGGGCCGCGGCCGGCGTGGGCGCGGCGGGTTCGTCCCCGCTGCACGACGCGCCCAGCAGCGCCAGCGCTATGCCGAGGGCTGCAACGGCCCGCACGCGTAAGAGACCTCCCCCCGATCCTGGGAGGAGGCCTCTCGAGTAGCTGAGGACGTTACTTCGAGCCGCCGAGACGACCGATCTTCTGGTAGAACTCGGAGCCGTAGCGCTCCTTGGTGGTCTCGCCACCCTTCTTGCCGCCGATCTTGCCGATCCGGCCGAAGTGCTCTTCTCCGTAGCGCTCCTTGGTGGTCTTGCCGCCCTTGCGGCCGGCCTCTGCCCTCGACATCTTCTTGGTCTCTTCCATCGAATGGTCCCTTCCCCCGGCACCTGTGGTCCGGAACGACTGCGCCTGGCGCGAGCTTGCTTACCCGGGGCTCGAACCGGTGAAACGGAGCAAGTTCCGCTAAATCCCCCGAGACGGCGGCGCCGGGGGCTCAATGGGCCCCGGTCGCATGCCGAAGGTGTACGTGACACACATCTGCCCACCCGCGACCTAAGGAACGACCTCACCCCATGTCGAGCGTCCACGACTTCTTGCGCTTCGTTGTCGACAAGAAGGGCTCCGACCTGCACGTCAAGGCGGGCGGCCCTCCCTACGTGAGAGTCAACGGACATCTCGTCCGGACCGACTTCCCCGCGATGACGGCCCCGGACTGCGAGCGCGCGGCGATGGAGCTCATGAACGACGAGCAGGCCCGGGTCTTCAAGCAGAAGGGCGAGGTCGACTTCGCGTACTCCGAGCACGGTCTGGGACGCTTCCGCGTGAACGTCTTCCGCCAGCGGGGATCGCTCGGGATGGCGTGCCGCCGTGTCCTGCCGGGGAGCCCGGCCTTCGAGACGCTCGGTCTTCCGCCCGTGGTCAAGCAGCTCGCCGACGAGCACCGCGGCATGCTGCTCGTCACCGGCCCGACGTCGTCCGGCAAGACGACGACCACCGGGGCGATCATCAACCACATCAACGCAACGCGCTCCTGCCACATCCTCACGATCGAGGACCCGATCGAGATCCTGCACCCCGACCGCATGGCGATCGTCAACCAGCGCGAGATCGGCCACGACACGGCCGACTTCGCCACGGCGCTCCGCGCGGCGATGCGTCAGGACCCCGACGTGATCTTCGTCGGCGAGATCCGTGACACCGAGACCGTGCGGGCCGCGCTCCAGGCGGCCGAGACCGGTCACTTCGTGATCTCGACGCTCCACACGACCGACGTGTCGGAGACCGTGAACCGCATCATCGACTTCTTCCCGCCGCACCAGCAGAAGCAGGTGCGGGTCTCGCTCTCCGCGTCGTTGAAGGGGATCGTGTCGCAGCGGCTCATCCCCCGCCTCGACGAGAGGGGCCGGATCCCGGCCGTGGAGGTCCTCGTCATGAACGGGCGCATCCACGACCTGATCCTGAACCCGGAGCAGACGCACATGATCCACGACATCGTCGCGGAGTCGTCGTTCTACGGGATGCAGACGTTCGACCAGGCGCTGCTGTCGCTCTACCGCTCGGGCCTCGTCACCTTGGACGACGCGATGCGGGCGGCGACGAACTCCCACGACTTCACGATCGCCCTGAGGGCGGAGGGTTTGCAGCCCGTCTCGTAGTCTCGGGCCAATGGAGGCCGCCGAAGTCCCGAACCTGACGGACCTGCTGGCGGAGGGCTCGCCGGTGATGGACCTCGCCGCGCACTTCGAGAAGGCGTCGCACGAGCTGTATCTCGTGGGTGGCCCGGTGCGCGACGCGTGGCTGCGCCGCCCGCACGCCGACCTCGACTTCGCGACCGACGCGACGCCGGACGAGACGATCGCGGTCGTCAAGCCGCTCGCCGAGAACCTGTGGCTGCAGGGGCGTGAGTTCGGGACCGTCGGCGCGGAGATCGCCGGCCTGCGGATGGAGATCACGACGTTTCGCACCGAGACGTACCAGCCGTCGTCGCGCCATCCCGAGGTGAAGTTCGCCGCCGACATCGAGACCGACCTGTCGCGCCGGGACTTCACCGTCAACGCGATGGCGATCCAGCTCCCGGGGATGAACGCGGTCGACCCGTTCGGGGGCCGGGACGACCTCGCGAAGAAGGTGCTGCGCACGCCGGTGGACCCCGACGACTCCTTCTCCGACGACCCGCTGCGGATGCTCCGCGCGTTCCGGTTCGCGTCGCAGCTCGACTTCCAGATCGCGCCCGAGGTGCTCGACTCGATCGAGAGGCTGCGCGACCAGCTGCGGACGGTCTCGGCCGAACGCATCCGCGACGAGCTCTCGAAGCTGCTCGTCGGCGCGGCCCCCGGGCGCGCGCTCGACCTCGCCGACCGCACCGGGCTCGCCGACCTCTTCCTCCCCGAGCTGAAGTCGCTGAAGCTCGAGCAGGACCCGGTCCACCGCCACAAGGACGTCTTCCGCCACACGCTCGCGGTCGTCGGGCAGACGCCGCCGACAGTCGTGCTGCGCCTCGCAGCGCTCCTGCACGACGTCGGCAAGCCGAGGACGCGGCGCATCGGCCCGGAGGGCGTGAGCTTCCACCATCACGAGGTGGTGGGGGCCGAGATGGCCGAGAAGCGCCTGCGCGAGCTGCGGTTCCCGAACGAGATCGTCGAGCAGGTGCGGACCGTGATCTTCCTGCACCACCGCTTCCACACGTACCGGCTCGGGTGGACCGACTCCGCGGTCCGTCGGTACGTGCGCGACGCGGGGCCGCTGCTCGGGACTCTGAACGCACTCGTCCGCGCGGACTGCACGACGAGGGACGCGGCGAAGGCGAGGCGGCTCGCGGCGCGGATGGACGAGCTCGAGGACCGGATCGCGGAGCTCGCCGCGCAAGAGGAGCTCGAGAAGATCCGTCCCGACCTCGACGGCTTCCAGATCATGAGATACCTGGGCGTCGCCGGGGGGCCGGTGGTCGGCGAGGCCGTCGCGCACCTGCTCGAGATCCGGCTCGACGAGGGGCCGCTGTCGCAGGACGACGCGTTCGCGCGGCTCGACGCGTGGGCGCGCTCGAAGGGCATCGAGCCAGCGGGCGAGAAGGCGCCGCCGCGCGAGAAGAAGCCCCCGGCGGCGGACGCTTGACGGCGCGCATGCCGATCAAGCCGCACCCCCGGGAGCCGTGGTTCGAGGCGCTGGGCGACCTGCTCGGCGAGGCGTACCTCCGCTACAGCTTCACGAAGGGGACCGGCCAGGAGATCGCGTTCCTGCTGGAGCTACTGGGCCTCGCGCCGGGGAGCCGGGTGCTCGACGTCGGCTGCGGGCCGGGCCGGCATGCGGTGCCGCTCGCGCAGGCGGGCATGGCCGTCACCGGCGTCGACGTCTCGCAGCGGTTCCTCGAGGTCGCGGCAGACGCGGCTCGCGCCGCCGGCGTGGGCGCGGCGTTCTTCCGCGTCGACGCTCGCGTGATGCCGTTCGACGACGAGTTCGACGCGGTGCTCTCGATCTGCGAAGGCGCGTTCGGCCTGATGGCGGGCGACGACTCGACGGTGCTGAAGCGG
>DASQEJ010000013.1:0-4771 GCA_035633715.1 Actinomycetota bacterium
TCACGGGCGAGGGCGAGAAGGTCGCGGTGTTCGACAGCGGCATCGACAAGGACCATCCCGACCTCGCCGACCGCATCGAGGTGCTCGACAAGGTCGAGGGCGCGACGGAGACCGACACGATCGGGCACGGCACGCACGTCGCGGGGATCATCGCGGGGACGGGGGCCGCGTCCGGCGAGAAGATCCGCGGCATGGCGCCCGGCGCGAAGCTCGTCGTCGTCGGAGTCGTGCAGGAAGACGGCGTCGTGCTCACGCCGGCCGACTGGTCGACGCTGCTGCAAAAGGCCGTCGACAACGGCGCCAAGATCGTCACCCTCTCGACGGGCCGAGGCGCGCACAGCGAGTACGACTTCGGGAGCCAGTCGATCGACCAGTTCGTCTACGACCATCCCGAAGTGCTCGTCGTCGTGGCGGCCGGCAACGACGGAGCGGCCCCCGAGGGATACCCCGGCTTCAAGACCGTCTTCTCCCCCGCCAGCGCGAAGAACGTGCTCACCGTCGGCGCGAGCTGCAGCGACCGGAAGATCGACCCCCCGATGAGGTGGCGCGAGTACAACCCGCAGATCTTCACCGGCGAGTGCGGCGAGGAGCTGTTGTCGGGCGGGCCCGAGACGCCCGCGGCGCTGAGCAGCCGGGGACCGACCGAGTTCGACAGCGTCAAGCCGGACCTCGTCGCGCCGGGCACGCAGATCCTCGCAGCGAAGGCGAGCGCCGCGAAGCTGCGGTGGTGGAAGCCGCCGTGGGACGAGCACCCGGACAAGTACGCGTACCTCGGCGGGACGAGCATGGCCACTCCCGTCGTAGCGGGGGCAGCGGCCGTGCTGCGTCAGTATCTGAGGGTGGCGTGCGGGAACCCGAACCCGTCCGCCGCGCTGATGAAGGCGATCCTCGTCGCGGGGGCGCGAAAGCTCCCGCCGCGTCCGCTCCCGGAGAAGATCGACGAGGAGATCGGCTTCCCCGACTTCGATCAGGGCTTCGGGCGCCTGGACCTCGCGAACGTCTTGCCGGGCCCGCCTCCCGCGTCGCCGCGCCGCAAGCTCCTGTTCGCGGACTGGTCGAAGGACTCCGACGAGGCGCTGATCGCTCGTCCGCAGGACCTCGCCGGGCGTCAGCTCAAGAAGAGCCGGACGTACACCTTCACGGTCGCCGGCGATCCGACCGAGCCGCTGCAGATCGTGCTCACGTGGACCGACTGGCCGAGCGCGCACGTGCAGAACAACCTCCACCTGGAAGTCATCGGGCCCGAGGTCGCGATGTCGGGCAACCCGTTCCACGTGTACAGGCGCCAGAAGATCGACTCGGTGCTGGCGGCGTACGTGGACCCGCGCCGCAAGGGGGCCCAGAGGTTCCCGGTCGTCGACAAGAACAACAACGTCGAGAAGATCACGGTCGACGATCCGAAGGCGGGCGAGTACACGGTCAAGGTGCTCGCGGAGAACACCCCGTTCCCGCCGCAGGGTTACGCGCTGTGCGTCGTCGGCGAGGTCGAGGGCGAGCTGAAGGCGGTCGGATGAGGATCCTCGCCCACCGGGGCAACCGCCTCCACGTCGCCGAGAACACGAGGATGGCGCTGATCTCGGCGTACACGGCCGGCGCCGACGTCTTAGAGTTCGACGTGCAGCTCACGAAGGACGGCGAGCTCGTCGTCTCGCACGACGCGACGACCGAGAGGCTCACCGGCGACCCGCGGCCGATCATCGACACGGACCTCGCGGACCTGCGCAAGCTGAACGTGTCGAAGACGTTCAAGCCGCGCGGGAGCGACGACTTCTCGTACCGGCCCCCCGGCCGGAAACGCGACGAGATCGAGCGGTTCGGGCCCCTCCTCGACCTCCTGCCGCCGGACGCGGAGAAGCTCATCGAGCTGAAGAGCGACTCGTCGCTCACGACGGGCAGGCGCGACGAGTTCGTCACGCCGTTCCTCGACGAGCTAGCGCGGCGCCATCTGCTCGACTCCACGGTCGTCTACTCCAAGGATCCCGACAACCTCAGGCTCGTGCGCCAGCTCGCGCCGGAGGTGCGGATCGCCGCGTTCGACTGGGAGCTCGACGACGCCGGGCAGCGGGACCTGCTGGTCGAGCTCGACGCCGACGGGCTCGTGGTCGAGGTCGGCAGCCTCCTCGACGGGGCCGGGGGCCTGACCGACCACGCCCGCGCGCTCGAGCGCCTCTACGAGGAGCGCTCGCTCCGCGTCGGCGCCATCGTCTACGTACGCCGGCCGCGCGACGGCGGGACGGTTCAAGGCAAAGCCGACGTCTTCACGCCGGAGGAGTACGAGGCGCTGCGCGGCCTGCCGTTCGTGTGGTCGCTCGCGACCGACTCGATGCTCGACGTCGAGGAGTACACGCGGTCGTCCGAGGTGATGGTCGACGAGCCCTTCGACGGCACGAAGGAGGACACCGATCACTTCGCGTTCGGCTACGCGAAGGCGAACGAGTACTGCCACGTCTTCCAGGACGACGGCGTCCACGTAGCGATCAAGGAGTACGAAGAGAAGCGCCCGAAGCCGAAGGGCGACGTCGAACGAAGGTTGCAGGCCCTCGAGGAGCAGCTCTGGTACGCGATGAAGACGTGGCCGTTCTATTCGGGCGGGGGCCTGGGCCTCCTCGACGCGATCGACGGCGACTTCTCGGCCGAGGTCGACTACGTCGCGAGCCGCGTCGGCCAGGCGACCACGCTCGAGATGGCGGTCGTCAACGCGAACCCGAGCGCGCACCAGCCGCCGTGGAACGAGGACGGCACGCCGCGGCTGCCTACGAGCATGCGCGCGAAGAGCATCTTCTTCGACCCCCACGGCGCGCCGCCGTTCGTCGGCAGCGAGCACGACGAGGACGACGGCTACCGCATCAACTCGAACCTCGGCACGGACTACGACAACAACCAGTGGGGACGTCCGGTCGGCAACGGGAAGGCTCTGTCGGGCAGGCTCCGGCTGGAGCGCAGGGGGCCGTACTTCTCGGCGTACTTCCGCAACGACGCGACGCCCGGCGACGACGAGGCCACCACGGGGCTCGCGACGGACTGGGTGTGCTGCGGCGTCGTCCGCAACGACTCGATGAACCCGCAGGTGTACCTCCGCTGCGTGGGCAAGCGCTGGCGCCAGGAGCGGGAGGACGACCCGCACGCGTACTACCCGATCGTCCCGGTCGAGTTCGTGTTCAAGAACCTGAAGGTGACGCGCTTCTTCGACTGAGGTGACAGGAGGGCCGATGACGAGGCGGAAAGGGCGGCAGGGAGGCCGAGCCCGCCACGCCGCCGTCGTGACGCTGTTGACGCTCGCGTCGGTGGGAGCCGGCGCCGCGCAGGCTCAGACGGTCTTGAACCCCGCGTCGGGCGCGGCGGCGCCGGGCGGGATCGTCTCCACGAACGTCGAGGGGGCCGCGTGCCCCTGGGCTCTGGTGCCACCGCACGTCAGCTACCTGCGCACGCCCGCCGTCTGCTCCGCGAGCGTCGCCGCGTACACGCTGGAGTTCAGCGTCGCCCCCGGAGCGCCTCTCGGCGACCAACCCATCGAGATCTTCGAGTGCGGGTCACCGCCGTGCGCGCCGTCGGGACAGACGTTCACCCTGACGATCGACCCGCCTGCGTCACCCCCGCCGACGCCGACACCTGCGTCGGACTCGGAGGAAGAGGAGACCCCACCTGTAGCCACGCCGAAGGAGGCGTTCCTCGACGCCCGCCTCGCGCTGCTGAAGAAAGAGGTCGCAGACGACGCCGAGGCCATGTTCGATCGCGTCGACGAGCTCCGCGAAGGCGAGGAGCACAGGTTCACCCTCGCGTTGGACGTGCCGGACGAGCTCGTCACGCAGCTACGGGGAGACCAGCTCTTCGGCGGCGGCAGCATCTACGTCACCCACGTCGTGACCGCACGCCTCGAGGGGGAAGGGTTCGAGATCAGGTCGTCGAGCGACCGCTCGCAGGGAGCTCGCAACGGGGCCTGGGAGTGGAGGGTCCGACCGGTCGGATCGGGGTCGAGGGAGCTCGCGCTCACGATCACGATGACGATGAACGGCGAGGGGGTGGACCGGACCAGGGAGAGGTACGTGGCCCGCCCCTACGAGGTCGGGGCCAACCTCCCCTACAAGATCCAGCGGTTCTTCGCCGCCTACTGGCAGTGGGTCATCGGGACCGCGATCACGTTGGGCCTGGCCTACGCCGGGATGCGCAAGAAGAAGTCGGCGCCTCCGCAGGCCGCGGGCCCGCCCCCCGCGTAGCCGATCGTCGCCTCGGCGCCGCCTCCGGCCGTCAGCCCGCGACCTCCGCCGTGTACCCGGCCCCCGAGATCGCGCCCACCAGAGCGTCCGGAGTGGTCGAGTCGTCGTGCTCGACGACGAGGAGCTTCGACCCCAGGTCGAGATCGGCGCCGGTGACCCCCGGCACGCCGGTGACGGCGGACTCGACCGTCTGCTTGCAGTGGCCGCAGGTTGCGTCCTCGACCTTGATACGTGTCGTCATCGCTCAGACCTCCTATGACTTGACGAGGCGCTCGATCGCGGCGGTCGCCTCGCGGACCATGTCCTTGCCTTCTTCGGTGCCGTGCGCGACGCAGTGGCGGATGTGCTGGTCGAGCAGGCCCACGGCGACCTTCTTCAGCGCATTGGACGCCGCGGTGATCTGCGTGAGGATGTCGATGCAGTAGTCGTCGTTGTCGACCATCCGCTGGAGCCCGCGCACCTGTCCTTCGATGCGCTTCAGCCGGGCGAGCAGGTCGTCCTTGTCGGCGTAGTAGCCCCTCATCTAGACGAGCTCCTTTCGTTCGGGCTTGACATCT
>DASQEJ010000014.1:0-3673 GCA_035633715.1 Actinomycetota bacterium
GGCCGGATGTAGTTCAGCAGGCGCTGGTAGTGGGTGATCAGCAGGATCCCGACCTCGGGCCCGGCGAGCTTGTTGACGCCGGCGGACACGTGCTTCAGCGCGTCGATGTCGAGGCCGGAGTCGGTCTCGTCCATGATCGCGAGCTCGGGCTGCAGCACCGCCATCTGCAGGATCTCGTTGCGCTTCTTCTCGCCGCCGGAGAAGCCCTGGTTCACGTAGCGGTCGACGAGCTCGGACGGGATCTCGAGGAGGTCGATCTTCTCCTGCAGGTACATGCGGAACTGCATCGCGCCCTTCTGGGCTTCGGGGTGGATCGCGTTGTACGCAGTGCGCAGGAAGTTCACGACGGAGACGCCGGGAACCTCGGTCGGGTACTGGAACGCGAGGAAGATGCCGCGGTGCGCCCGCTCGTCCGGCTCGAGGTCGAGGATGTCCTCGCCTTTGTAGAGGACCTTGCCGGCCGTGACCTCGTAGCCCGGCCGCCCGGTCAGCACGTACGCGAGCGTCGACTTGCCCGAGCCGTTCGGCCCCATGATGGCGTGGATGTCGCCCTTGTCGAGGCTGAGGTTGAGACCCTTCAAGATCTCGCGGCCCTCGACCTCGACGTGCAGGTCCTCGATGTGCAGCAGCTTCTCCGACATTTGCGTCACTCCCTATTGAGATCTCTTGGGGCCCACGAGGATCTCGCCGCCCTCGACCTTCACCGAATAGCTCGCCACCGGCTTCGTCGCCGGCAGGATGCGCACCGCTCCGGTCTCGACGTTGAACTTCGACCCGTGCAACGGACACTCGACCTCGAGGTCCTCGGGCTCGAACTCGCCCTCGGTCAGATACGCCTCCTGGTGCGAGCACACGTCTGCCAGTGCGTAGACCGCCTCGCCGACGCGGTACACGCCGACGAGCTCGCCGCCGACGGAGAACTGCTTCATCTCGCCGTCCCCGAGGTCGTCGAGCCGCGCGACGGGCCGGAACTCCATCTCTAGACCGCCACCTCGAGACGCTGCGTCCCCTCGACCTTCGCGGCGATCGCGTCCGACAGGTCGTCGCGCACCTGCGGGAGCCGGATGCGGTCGAGCACCTCGCCGAAGAAGCCGAACACGACGAGCTTCTGCGCCGTCACGCGGTCGATGCCGCGGCTCATCAGATAGAAGAGGTGCTCCTCCTCGACCGGCGACACCGTGGCGCCGTGCGTGCAACGGACCTCGTTGGCCTCGATCTCGAGCTGCGGGATCGAGTGAGCGAGCGCGTCCTCCGACAGCACGAGGTTGCGGTTCGCCTGGTACGCGTCGGTCCCCTGGGCCCCCTTGGCGACCTTGATCAGGCCCGAGTACTCGCTGCGCGACCTCTCCTTCAGCGCGCCCTTGTAGAGGAGGTCCGAAGTCGCATGCGGCGCGGCGTGCTCCTGCAGAGTGCGCTGTGCGAAGTGCTGGTCGGCGTCGGCGAAGTAGAGGCCGAGCATCTCGGAGAACGAGCCCTCGCCTCGCAGCACCGACTCGACCTGGGTGCGGGCGAACTTCGAGCCGAGGTTCACGGCGAGGCTGCGCACGGTCGAGTCGCGGTATCCGGTGAAGCGCTGCGTCTGGAAGTGCGAGACGCCGCGGCCCCATTCCTGGAGCGAGATGTAGTTGACGGTCGCGCCGCGCCCGGCGGTGACCTCGACGACGCTCGAGCACATCGAGGGCATCAGGGAGTCTTCCGACTTGAACCGGTCGACGAACGTCAGCGACGCCTGCTCCTCGACCACGATCGTCGTGTGCGGGAACGCCGAGCCGCCCTTTTCGACGTCGCGCAAGACCTCGAGCGGGACCTCGACCTCGACCCCGCGCGGGACGTAGACGAGCACGTCGTCGGAGTGGAACGCGCCGTGCAGCGCCGTGAAGCGGTGCTCGTCGACCGGGACCTCGGTGAAGAAGTGCTCCTTCACGAGCGCCGGGTCGGCGTTGACGAGATCGGTGAACACGACGCCCTTGGCGGCGAGCTCCTTGGGGAGCTCGAGCGAGCGCTTGGCGACCTCGGGGGCCGCGTAGAGATCGAAGTCGAAGCCGCGCACGTCGGTGTAGCGCCACTCCTCGCGCTTCGGGTCGGGCATGTCGAGCTTCTCGAAGAGGTCGTAGGCCTCGATCCGGCGCTCGGCCAGCCACCCGGGCTCGCCCGTGGCGGCCACGAGTGCCTCGAGGGCGTCTCGGTCCAGTCTGGTGGTCATGAAGCCAGGTCAACTCCCAGGTCGGGGGTAGGTCGGCGCGGGGTCCTCACGCGCCCGGCGACTCTACCAGTTAGGCGACCCTAACCCCGGGGGCCGCGAGCGCGTTTACCCTGCTCACCATGCACGAACAGCCTTCCGCCCGGATTGATTCCGGAGTCGGGTTGGGGCTGCTCGCGGTGGTCGGGGCGGCGGCCTGCTGGGGCATCGCGGCCGCGGTCGCGAAGGGCCTCTTCGAGGCGGGGATGGATCCGATCGAGCTCGCCCAGGCCCGCTCCTACATAGCAGCCGTGGGGTTCTCGCTCTTGCCGGGGGCCTGGTCAGGGGGTCTGCGAGTCGATCGGCGTTCGGCTCCTGCGCTCGTGGGGCTCGGCCTCTCGATCCCCGCCGTCAACGCCGTCTACTACCTCGCCATCCAGCGACTGGACGTCGCGGTCGCGCTCGTGCTCGAGTACTCGGCCCCCGTCCTCGTCGTCGCGTGGACGGCCGTCCGGACGAAAAAGATGCCGCGGCCGCTGCTGCTCGTCACGCTGATCGCCGCGATCGTCGGCGTCGTGTTGGCCGCGGAGCTCCCCGCGGGCGACATCGGGAGCCTCGACGGCATCGGACTGATGCTGGGGCTCATGGCCGCGGTCTTCTTCTCGGCGTACACGCTGCTCAACGAGGCCGCCGGAGCGCGCTTCGGCCCGATCCCCGCGATGGCGCGAGCGTTCGCCGTCGCCGCGTTGTTCTGGTTCGTCTACCAGGCGCCGCGGGGATTCCCGGAAGCGCTCGTCGATCCGGACAACATCGCGCGCGTGCTGTTCATCGGCCTCGGCGGGACGCTGTTGCCCTTCCTGCTGTTCATCTGGGGCGTCGGCAAGGTGAAGTCCGAGAAGGCCGCGATCGCAGCCACGATCGAGCCGCCGCTCGCCGGGGTCATCGCATGGGTGTGGCTCGGCGAGACGCTGACGCCGATGCAGGTCGGCGGCGGGGTGCTGATCCTCGCGGCGGTCGCGGCGCTCCAGCTGGAGAGGTCGCAGCCGGTCCTCGCGCCGGAGCCGTAGCTAGCGCGTCGCCAGCTCGGCGAGGCGCTTGCCGATCAGCGGCGCGAACTTGAAGCCGTGGCCGCTGCACGGCGAGCCGACCACGATGTCCCCATGGCGTTCCAGCACGAAGTGGTCGTCCGGAGTGTTCGTGTAGATGCAGGTCTCCGCGTGGCGGGGCCGCGGATCGGCGGCGGGGAACCGCTTCGCCACCCAGGCGCTCAGCCTCGCGACGGACGCCTGGTCGACCTCGCCCTCTTCGTCGGGGTCCGTCGTGGCGCCCGCCTGGTGCTCGCCGGCCTTCAACACTCCGGGCCCGCTCGGCAGCGCGTAGACCGAGGGATCGCCCCACTCGACGAGCGTGGTGAGCCGCGGCTCGTCGAAGTCGAAGTACGCGACGGTCTCCCGCGTCGGCATCACCGGCACTTCGATGCCGAGAGGAGCGAGG
>DASQEJ010000015.1:0-6615 GCA_035633715.1 Actinomycetota bacterium
AGGCCGAGTAATGGGTCAGAAGGTCCACCCGTACGGCTTCCGTCTCGGCATCCACACCGACTGGAAGTCCCGCTGGTTCACCGAGAAGCAGTACAAGGACTACCTCGTCGCCGACCTGCGCATCCGCGAGTACCTGATGGGGCAGCTCCCGCACGCCGGGATCAGCCGCATCGACATCGAGCGGACGCGCGAGCGGGTTCGCATCGACGCCCACACGGCTCGCCCGGGGATCGTGATCGGACGCCGTGGAGCCGAGGCGGAGCGCCTGCGCTCGCAGCTCGAGAGCATGGAGTCGAAGATCTACGGCAAGCCGACCGACGTCCGGCTGAACATCATCGAGGTCAAGCAGCCGGAGCTCGACGCGCAGCTGATCGCGCAGGGCGTCGCCGAGCAGCTCGTCAGCCGCGTCTCGTTCCGCCGCGCGATGAAGAAGGCGGTCGGCACCGCGATGCGCCACGGCGCGAAGGGCGTCCGGGTCCAGTGCGGCGGCCGTCTCGGCGGTGCCGAGATGAGCCGGACCGAGTGGTACATCGAGGGCCGGATGCCGCTGCACACGCTGCGCGCGGACGTCGACTACGGCTTCGCCGAGGCACGCACGACGTTCGGCCGCATCGGCGTCAAGGTGCACATCTACAAGGGCCCGTTCCAGGACATCTACGCGTCGGCGCGTGACTCCGCCCGCCTTCGCCGCGAGGCCGCGCTGGCCGCCGGCGAGACCGTCGGACGCGGGGCCGAGGAGCGCAAGAGCCGCGGCCAGACCGCGACGGGCAAGCCGCGCCGCACCAGCTCCGCCCGCGGCGCGTCGTCGTCGCCTCCGAAGGCGACCGCTCCCGACCTCGTCGAGAGCACGCCGCCCAGCGCGGAGGTCAAGGCCACGCCTGCCGCCGACACTGCCGAGACGAAGGCGGCGGCCGACAAGGCGGCCGAGAAGCCCGAGGGCTCAGGGGCGGGCTCGGCCGGACCTGCAGAGGGCGGTGAGTCGTAGATGCTGATGCCGAAGAAGGTCAAGCACCGCAAGCAGCAGCGCGGGCGCATGCGCGGGCAGTCGAAGGGCGGGACCGCCGTCAACTTCGGCGACTACGGCCTCATGGCGATCGAGCCCGGCTGGATCACGAACCGGCAGATCGAGGCCGCTCGTATCGCGATGACCCGTCACATCAAGCGTGGCGGGAAGGTCTGGATCAACATCTTCCCGGACAAGCCCTACACGAAGAAGCCCGCCGAGACCCGCCAGGGCTCCGGCAAGGGGAACCCCGAGGGCTGGGTCGCGGTCGTGAAGCCGGGCCGCGTCATGTTCGAGATCGGCGGGATCCCCGAGCCCCTCGCCCGCGAGGCGATCAGGCTCGCGGCCCACAAGCTTCCGATCAAGTGTCGTTTCGTCGAGCGCGAGCAGCCCATGGAGGTGCAGTGATGAAGGCCTCCGAGATCAGGGACCTGCCGGTGGACGAGATCCAGCAGCGTCTCAGCGACACGAAGGAAGAGCTGTTCAACCTGCGTTTCCAGAACGCGACGGGACAGCTCGACAACTACAAGCGGTTGACGCAGCTCCGCAAGGACGTCGCCCGTCTGAAGACGATCCTGAGAGAGCAAGAGCTGGCACGGGAAGAGGCAGGTAGATGAGCACAGCAGAAGAGCAGGCTACGAAGGCACCGGTCGCCTCGGCGAGCGGCGCGGACCAGAAGGAGCGCGGCAAGCGCAAGAGCCGTACCGGCCGCGTGGTCTCCGACGTCATGGACAAGACCGTCGTGGTCGAGGTCCGGGACGCCGCCGCGCACCCGACCTACGGCAAGATCGTGCGCCGCAACAAGCGCCTCAAGGCCCACGACGAGGCCAACGAGGCGAACGTCGGCGACACCGTCCTGATCACGGAGACCAGGCCGCTGTCGCGCACCAAGCGCTGGCGCGTGGTCGAGATCATCGAGAAGGCAAAGTGATCCAGCAAGAGACGAGGTGCAGAGTCGCAGACAACACGGGAGCCCGTGAGGTTCTCGTCATCAAGGTGCTCGGTGGGTCGCGCCGCCGCTACGCCGGCGTGGGCGACATCGTCGTGTGCACGGTGAAGGACGCGATCCCGGGCGGCGCCGTCAAGAAGTCCGACGTCGTCAAGGCGGTCGTGGTCCGCACCGCGAAGGAGCGCCGCCGCGGCGACGGCTCCTACATCAAGTTCGACGACAACGCGGTGGTGATCGTGGACGCTCAGATGCAGCCCCGCGGGACGAGGATCTTCGGCCCCGTGGCGCGCGAGCTGCGCGAGAAGCGGTTCATGAAGATCATCTCGCTCGCACCGGAGGTGATCTAGATGGTCAAGCCGCTCAAGATCCGCAAAGACGACCGGGTCCAGGTGATCGCGGGCAAGGACATCGGCGCCGAGGGCCGCGTGCTCGAGGTGCTGCCGCGCAAGGGCCGCGTGATCATCGAGGGCGTGAACCGCATCACGCGCCACGAGAAGGTCAGGATGAACCGCCGCGGCGGCCAGGAGGGCGGCATCGCCCACAAGGAGGCCCCGATCGACGTCTCCAACGTGGCGCTGCTGTGCCCCACCGACGGGCCGACGCGGGTGGGCTATCGGATCGAGGAAGGCACGGGCGCGAAGGTGCGCATCTGCCGCAAGTGCGGGACCGAGCTGTAGGAGACGTGGAGTAGATGGCGACGACCACTTACACACCGAGGCTGAAGGAACGCTTCCGCGAGGAGATCGCGGAGCAGCTGAAGGGCGACCTCGGCCTCGACAACATCATGCAGGTCCCCAAGCCGGTGAAGATCTCCGTGAACATGGGCGTGGGCGAGGCCCCCAAGGACGCCAAGATGCTCGAGGGCGCGGTCAAGGACCTGACGGCGATCACCGGCCAGAAGCCGGCGATCCGCCGGGCCCGCAAGTCGATCGCGACCTTCAAGATCCGCGAGGGCATGCCGATCGGCGCGGCGGTAACGCTGAGAGGCGACCGCATGTGGGACTTCCTCGACCGGCTGATGGCGATCGTGTTCCCCCGCATCCGTGACTTCCGCGGGCTGAACCCCAAGTCGTTCGACGGCAGCGGGAACTACTCGTTCGGGCTGAACGAGCAGCTGGTGTTCCCCGAGATCGACTACGACGACATCGACGCGACGCGCGGGATGGACGTGACGATCGTCACGACCGCCAAGGACGACACCGAGGGACGTGCACTGCTGGCCGCCCTCGGGTTCCCACTGAGGCAGCAGGGAAGCAAGCAGGAGGCTTAGGAGCGCTATGGCAAAGAAATCACTCCGTGTGAAGGCCGAGCGGAAGCCCAAGTTCAAGGTGCGCGCGTACACGCGTTGCCAGCGCTGCGGACGCTCGCGGGCGGTCTACAAGAGCTTCGGGCTGTGCCGGCTCTGCTTCCGCGAGATGGCGCACACGGGCGAGATCCCCGGCGTCACGAAGGCGAGCTGGTAGCCATGTCGATGACCGATCCGATCGCGGACATGCTGGCCCGGATCCGCAACGCGTCGACCGCAATGCACGACGACGTCGTGATCCCCGCCTCGAAGATCAAGGCGAACATCGCCAAGATCCTCCAGGAGGAGGGTTACGTCGACGCGGTCGAGACCGTCGAGGTCGAAGGACACCCGGCTATCAAGATCAAGCTGCGCTACTCGGAGACGCGGGAGCGCGCGATCTCCGGCATCCGGCGCATCTCGAAGCCGGGCCGCCGTGTGTACCGCGGCTCGCAGGAGCTGCCGCGGGTGCTCGGGGGCCTCGGCGTCGCCATCATCTCGACGTCCCATGGAGTAATGACCGACAAGCAGGCTCGCCGCGCGAAGGTCGGCGGCGAAGTCCTCGCTTACGTCTGGTAGGAGCAACGACATGTCACGAATCGGACAAGCCCCCATCACCGTCCCCTCCGGCGTCGACGTCACGATCGGCGCGGGCTCGGTGCGCGTGAAGGGGCCGAAGGGCCAGCTCGATCGTTCCGTGCCCGAGGGCATCTCCCTCGAGCAGTCGGACGGAGAGCTGCGCGTCCTCCGCAGCAGCGAGTCGAACGACGTGCGCGCCCTCCACGGCCTCGTGCGCAGCCTGGTCGCGAACATGATCCAGGGAGTGACCGAGGGCTACGAGAAGCGGCTCGAGATCCACGGCGTCGGTTACCGCGCGGCGAAGACCGGGAACGACATCGAGCTCTCGGTCGGGTTCTCCCACACCGTTCGGAAGGCGGCGCCCGCGGGCATCGAGTTCGAGGTCCCGGCGCCGACGCGGATCACCATCCGGGGTATCGACAAGGAGCTGGTCGGGCAGACCGCGGCGGAGATCCGGGCGATCAAGAAGCCCGAGCCGTACAAGGCCAAGGGCATCCGCTACGAAGGCGAGCACATCCGCCGCAAGGCCGGCAAGGCCGCGAAGGCCGGAGGTTGATCGACGTGAAGACGACGAGGATGACACCCATCGAGAAGAGGCACCGCCGGGTGCGCAAGAAGGTGATCGGGTCGCCGGAGAGGCCGCGCCTCGCGGTGTTCCGCTCGAACCGGCACATCTACGCGCAGGTGATCGACGACGTCGCGGGCCGCACGCTCGCAGCGTCGTCCACGCTCGCCGTTTCGGAGGGAAAAGACCCGAAGGCGAAGGCGAAGGCGGTAGGGGCGCAGGTCGCCGAGAAGGCGAAGGCGGCAGGCGTCACCCGCGTGACGTTCGACCGCGGCGGCTTCAGGTACCACGGCCGCGTACAGGCACTGGCAGACGGCGCCCGCGAGGGCGGCCTCGAGTTCTAGGGAGATAGGTATGCCAAGAGGAGGCGGCCCCCGCGGGCGGCGCGACGACGACGACAGGACGCAGTACGAAGAGCGCGTCGTGTCGATCAACCGCGTCGCCAAGGTGGTGAAGGGAGGCCGGCGCTTCTCGTTCACGGCGCTCGTCGTCGTAGGTGACGGCGCCGGTCAGGTCGGCGTCGGCTACGGCAAGGCGCGCGAGGTCCCCGCGGCGATCCAGAAGGGCGTCGAGGAGGCAAAGCGCAACTTCTTTCGCGTCCCGATGGTCGGCAACACGATCATCCACGAGATCGTCGGCGAGGACTCGGGCGGCGTCGTTCTGCTGAAGCCCGCTTCGCCGGGTACCGGCGTCATCGCCGGCGGCCCCGTCCGCGCGGTCGTCGAGTGCGCCGGGATCAGGGACGTCTTGTCGAAGTCGCTCGGCTCGGGCAACCCGATCAACATCGTCCACGCCACGGTCAAGGCCCTGAAGAGCATCGACACGCCCGCGGGGATCGCTGCGAAGCGCGGCAAGACGCCCGAAGAGGTCGCTCCCCCGTGGCTGCTGAACAGGCCCGCCCCCGCCGCCCCGGCGGGGAACAGATAGCACAGGTAACTACGAGGACGGTTGAAGATGGCGAAGCTGAAGATCACCCAGGTCCGGTCCGTACTGGGCCGCGGGGCCAAGCAGGAGGGAACGATCCGGGCGCTGGGTCTTAAGCGGCTGGGTCATTCCGTCGTCCAGGAAGACCGGCCGGAGATCCGCGGGATGATCCGCGCCGTCGAGCACCTCATCGAGGTCGAGGAGACGTCTTAGATGAAGCCGCACGAGCTGAGACCAGCTGAAGGAGCGCACAAGAGGCGCAAGCGCGTGGGCCGCGGCGAGGGCTCGGGCAAGGGCAAGACGGCCGGCCGCGGCACCAAGGGCACGCGGGCGCGCGGCGAGGTCCACCTGTTCTTCGAAGGTGGCCAGATGCCGCTGGTCCGGCGCGTCCCGAAGCTCAAGGGCTTCACGCCGCCGAACCGCAAGGTGTACGGCGCCGTGAACCTGCGTGAGCTCTCGACCGTCGAGGGCGACACCGTCGGCCCCGACGAGGTGCGGGCCGCGGGGCTCGTGCACAAGAGGGACAAGCTCATCAAGATCCTCGGCGACGGCGAGGTCGACCGCGCGATGACGGTCTCGGCCCACGCGTTCAGCGTGTCCGCCCGGACCAAGATCGAGGGCGCGGGCGGGACGGTCGTGGTGCTGGAAGAGAGGCCCGGCAAGTGAACCTCCTCTCCGCGTTCGCGAGCGCCTTCAAGGTCCCCGACCTCCGCAGGAAGATCCTGTTCACGCTGCTGATCATCGCGGTCTACCGGTTCGGTGCGCACGTCCCGACGCCGGGCATCGACGTCGAGCGGGCCCAGGAGTTCTCCGCCGGCGCCACCGGGACGCTGCAGTTCATCAACCTGTTCTCGGGCGGGGCGCTCACTCAGATGGCGGTGTTCGCGCTCGGGATCATGCCCTACATCACCTCGTCGATCATCATGCAGCTCCTCACCGTGGTGATCCCGAAGCTCGAGGCGTGGCAGAAAGAGGGCGAGCAGGGTCACAAGAAGATCACCCAGTGGACCCGTTACCTGACGGTCCTCCTCGCGATCCTCCAGTCCACGGGGCTTGCGTTCCTGTTCCACAACGGGACGCTGACGGGGGCCGGCGGTGCGCCCGTCGACCTCATCCCGAACTTCAACGCGCCGCGCGTGATGTTGATCGTGCTGTCGCTGACCGCGGGGACCGCGCTGATCATGTGGCTCGGCGAGCTCGTGACGCAGCGCGGCATCGGCAACGGCATGTCGATCCTGATCTTCGCCTCGATCGTCTCCACGTTGCCGAGCGAGCTGTGGCAGATCTTCCAGCAGAAGTCGCTCATCACG
>DASQEJ010000016.1:0-4548 GCA_035633715.1 Actinomycetota bacterium
GGTCCACACGCTGGGCCGCCTCGGGAGCAAGCACGTCCTGGCGTTCCACGGGGATAAGGGTCTAGACGAGCTTTCGACTTCGGGGCCGTCGCAGGTCTACGAGCTCGTCGAGGGCGAGGTCCGGGAGTGGACGATCGACCCGGAGGAGCTGGGCCTGCCGGTGTCGTCGCTGGAGCACGTCGCAGGCGGCACGGCGGACGAGAACGCGGGGATGATCCGAGACGTCCTCGCCGGGACGGCGGGGCCGCACCGGGACATCGTGCTGTTGAACGCGGCGGCGGGGCTCGTCGCGGCCGGCCGGTCGGAGGACATGGCGGCGGGGCTGAAGGCGGCTGCCGACGCGGTCGACTCGGGCGAGGCCGAGGGGCGCTTGCACCTCCTCGTGGCGGCGTCCACGGGGGCCTGACGCTCAGATCCCGGCCCCCTCCTCGCGTACCTCGCTCGGCTGGATGTCGTCCAGGCGATCCCCGCGGGCGATGCGTTCGACCGAGAACGGCGTCAGGTCGATCGTCTCGTAGCGGCCGCCCGTGATCATCTCGGCGATCCCTCTGGCTGCCGCCGGCGCGTGCATGACGCCGTGCCCGCTGAAGCCGCACGCGAGCCAGAAGCCCGCGACGTGCGGATGCGCGCCGACGATCGCGTTCTGGTCGTAGGTGTTCATCTCGTAGTGGCCCGCCCACGCGCGCACGAGCTCCGCGTCCTCGAAGCCGCGCACCCGGCGCGCCAGCGCGTCGCGGATGACGTCGTCGAACAGATAGACGTCGGGCTCGAGGTCCGTCGTCGCGGGGTCGCGGTCGGGCGGCGGCGCGGTCACCGCCATGTACAGGTCGTCGTAGGGACGGACGTAGAGGCCGCGTCCTGCAACCGTCGGGTCGACGAGGTTGGGGAACGCCTCGATGCGCTCCCGAGCGCGGAACACGCATACGGTGCGCTTGCGCGGCTCGACCGGGACCGGCTCGCCGACTGCCGCGGACACCGCGCCCGCGCCGGGTCCCGCTGCGTTTACGACGTGCTCGCAGTCGATCCGCCCTCGTTCGCGCAGACGGACGCTTACGACGCGGCCCCCGTCCACGTCGACGTCCGTCACCTCGTCGCGCAAGTAGCGCGCGCCGAGACGCGCGGCCCCCGCTCGTACCTCCGCCAGTGCTGCGACGGGGTCGAACCAACCCTCGCCCGCGGTCCCGAACGTCGCCGCCGCGACGTCGTCGCCCTTCAGCCACGGGAACCGCGCACGGAGATCCGCGCGGTCGAGCAGGTCGACGCTCGCGCCGTTGTCGAGCTGGTTTCGGTGCGCGGCTTCTAGCCGCGGCACGGCGTCCGCGGTTGCGAGCACGAGATAGCCGCGCTCGACGAAGTCGACGTCGCCGAGCGCGGAGTAGAACTCGTAGCCGAAGCGCGACATCGCCACGTTCACGCCGAGGTGGAACTGCTGGCGGATCGCCGCCGCCGACCGGCTGGTCGACGAGCGCTCGTACGTCGGGTCCTTCTCGACGACGGTCACCTCGGCCCCCCGCTGGGCGAGGAACCACGCGACGCACGACCCGACGATCCCGCCGCCGACGACCACCACCTGAGAACGTTCCGTCACGGGGGGCATCCTGCCCGACGAAAGCTGTGCAAGCTTCGCCCCATTACGTCACAATCCGGGCATGAAGAAGACGACGCTAGTAGTTGCGGCCACCGTCCTCGTGTCGCTCGTCGCCTGCGGGGGCGAGGACGAGCCCGCCGCGGAGGCGACTGCGGCCCCCACGCCGACCCCGGTCGCGACGACTGCGCCGCCGGCGAGCGAGGCCCCTCCGGCCAGCTCCGCTCCGGCGTCCGAGGAGCCGAACCCCGGGCCGACCAACGGGAAGCAGACGCCGCAGGAAGCCGCCCAGGCCTTCTACGCCGACTGGGGCGACCTCGACCGCGCGTCGGCGTCCGGGTACGCGACCCAGGCCGTGATCGACGAGGCGTTCGGGCAGCAGCGCGCGCAGGCCGAGTTCATGGACTGCCTCGAAGAGTCGGACCACTTCGTGTGCTTCTACTACTACGAGGGCGGGGGCCTGAACATCATCGTCAGGGACTCGGACGCGTACGGCTTCATCGTCACGGACGTCTTCTACATCGCGGACTGACGCGCCTCAGTCCGTCGCGCTCCACCCCGTGCGCGAGTAGCCCGCGTCGTCCCACGTGCGCCCGCTCCACAGGATCACGCGGTCGTCCGCCCACGCGGACGCGGCGCCCAGCCTCCACGCGTCGCGCGGCGCAGCGGGCTTCAGCCAGCGGTCTTCCTCGGGGTCGTAGGTGAGGATGCCGTCGGGTGTGACGAAGACCGCGAGCGTCCCCGTCCACAGAGGGGTCGTGTGCATGTCGGTCAGCGGCGTGGGCGATCCTCCGCGCGCGATCGCGACCGGCGCGTCCTCGATCACGCGCCACCTTCGCTCGACCGGGTCGTACGCCGCGCCCGCGCGGGACGCCATCGTCTCGCCCAGCCCCCCAACGACGACCACCTCCTCGCCGGTCCAGAACGACACCGGGTCGATCACGTCCTCGAGCGGCGCCTCGGGGATCTCGGTCCACTCGCCGGTTGCGGGGTCGTACTCCGCGCCCTCGCCTTCGAGGACCGGGCTCGGCCCCTGCGACAAGCCGCCCCAGACGATCATCCGATCGCCGGTCCACACGGCTTCGTGACCGTGACGGCTGCCGAGCGGCCCGTTCGGGATGCGGCGCCATTCGTCGGCCGCGGGGTCGTAGGCGGCGGCCCTCGTCGGGTTGGTGACGACGCCGCCCCACACGATCATCTCGGTGCCGGTCCACACCGCGCTGTGGCCGGCGAGGCTCCAGTAGGGGGCGTCCGGGAGCGCGCGCCACTCCCGCGTCGCGGGGTCGAACGCCAGGCCGGTGTCGGGCGCGAGGTGGCTCCCGTCGCCGAACTCTCCGCCCCACAAGATGAGCTCGGTCCCGGTCCACACGGCCGTCCGTCCGGCGAACGCGCTCGGAGCGGGCGGGATCTTCTCCCACTCCCCGGCCCTCGGGTCGTAGGCCGCTCCGTCCGTCAGCGCGCCGTTTCCCGCCCCCAGGCCCCCGGTCACGATCAGCTCTTCGCCGGTCCACGCGGTCAGGGCCGAGGTCCGGCCCCCGATCGGCGCGTCCGGGATCCGCTCCCACTCCTGAAGGGGGGCGGCCACGGCGGGAACGGGAGCCTGCTCGCCGAGGTCCACGGCCGCGACCACCGTGGCCCCCGCGCCGATCACGGCCAGCGAGGTGGTGACGGCGACCGCCCTCGCCAGCCACCACCTTCGCCGGCCCCGCTTGGTGACGGCGCGGACGTCCGGCCACGGCGGCTCGAACGTCTCGCCGGCGTCCTTGATCGCGATCGAGAGCTCGTCGTCATGCATGGTTGACCTCCAGGGTCTTCCTCAACGCCGCACGGGCGTGGGTGAGATGGGCTCGCACGGCGCTCTCGCTGATGCTCATCAGCTCGGCGATCGCCGCAGTGGGCAGGTCGCTCCAGTAGAAGAGGACGACTGCCTCGCGCTGCCGGAACGGCAACGTTCCGAGCGCCGCGACGACGTCGAGCTCCTGTGCGAGGTCCCGAGGGCGCCGATCCTCCGCGGTCGGTCCCGTGGCGGCGCGGGACCGCCTCCGTAGCTCCTTGCGGCAGAGGTTCAGAGCCGTCGTCGTGACCCAGCCGCCCGCCCACGGGTGCTTCGACAGCCGGGACCAGCGCGCGTACGCACGCCCGAACGCCTCCTGCGTCGCGTCCGACGCGACGTCGGAGTTGCCCGTCGCGAGGCACGCCGCGCGGAACACGCTCTGGTATTCGGTCCGGCAGAACTCGTCGAACTCCAGGTCCTCCCCCTTGAACTTCTTGGAATAGCGGAAAGCGCTTCCGGTTGTCCAAGTCGTCCGGGACGCGAAAGGCTTAACCGCGTCCCGCCCCCGTTTTCCGAAAAGTCCTGGAGGAACCCCCCGGCATGGCCGCGACGCTCGCCCGCACGTTCGAATCGCTGAGCGTGAAGAACTACCGCATGTTCTTCACGGGGCAGGTGGTCTCCTGGACGGGGACGTGGGTCCAGTGGGTCGCGCAGGGGTGGCTCGTGCTCGAGCTCACGCAGAGCGGGCTGGGGCTGGGCCTCGTGACCGCGATCCAGTGGCTCCCGATCTTGCTGCTGGGGGCCTGGGCCGGGGTCGTCGCAGACCGCGTGGACAAGCGCAAGCTGCTGATCTTCACGAACGCGAGCTCCGGGGTGCTGTCTTTGTTCCTCGGCCTGCTGACGGTCACGGGCGTCGTGACGCTGTGGATGGTGATCGTCGTCGCGCTGCTGCTGGGCGTCGTGACCGCGCTCGACAACCCGGCCCGGCAGACCTTCACGATGGAGATGGTGGGCCGGAGCAGGCGCGCGAACGCGGTGAGCCTCAACACGGCCACGTTCACCACCGCCCGCGTGCTCGGCCCCGCGATCGCGGGCGTGATGATCTCGACAGTCGGGATCGGCGCGTGCTTCCTCTTGAACGGGATCTCGTTCGTGCGCGTGACGCTCGCGTTGATCTTGATGGACCGGT
>DASQEJ010000017.1:0-1611 GCA_035633715.1 Actinomycetota bacterium
CGGACGCCGCGGACATCGACGAACTCTCGTTGAAAGTCGATGTGTTCGATGAGGGGGGACGCTGACGCCGTGGAACACTACGAAGGCAGCTACGTCTACTGCCCGGACTGCCGGACCGAGTACGTCCCCGGCCTCCGGCAGTTCTGCGCGGACTGCGGCGCCGAGCTAGTCCACGAGCTCCCGGGCGAGCCCGAGCCGGCCGCCGCGGCCCCCACGCCGAACCTCGGCCCCCACCCTGTAGCGGTTCTGGCCACGTTCAACGGGCTCGAAGCCGAGATGGTCCGCGGCGTGCTCGAGGGCGCGGGGATACCGGCGATGGTGTGGCGTTCGGGGCTCGAGGCCCGCTACGGCGGAGCGGCGGCGGGCCCCATCCGCGTGATGGTCCCCAGCGAGGACGCCGAGCTCGCGCGCGAGATCGTCGCGGCCCCGCCCGAGGCCCCCGAGGAAGCGGGCGAGTAGACTCCCGCGCCGTGATCCTGTCCGACCGAGACATCCGCAAGGCGATCGGCGACGGCCGCATCGGGATCGACCCGTTCGACGAGGTTGACGTCCAGCCCTCGTCCGTCGACCTCCACGTCGACCGCTACTTCCGGACCTTCCACAACCATCGCCATCCGTACATCGACGTCAAGCAGCCGATGGAGAGCCTCACCGAGCTCGTCGAGGTCGGCGACGACGAGCCGTTCATCCTCCATCCCGGCGAGTTCGTGCTCGGCTCGACCTCGGAGTACGTGAAGCTGCCCGACGACCTCGTCGCACGCCTCGAGGGCAAGAGCTCGCTCGGCCGCCTCGGTCTCTTGATCCACTCGACCGCCGGCTACGTCGACCCCGGTTTCGAGGGCCACCTCACGCTCGAGCTCTCGAACGTCGCGAACCTCCCGATCACGATCTACCCGGGCATGAAGATCGGCCAGATCAGCTTCTTTCAGCTCACCTCGCCGGCCGACCACCCGTACGGGACGAGCAAGGTCGGGTCCAAGTACCAGGGCCAGCGGGGGCCCACGCCCTCCCGCTACTTCGAGAACTTCCGACGCGCCTAGGAGGCCGAACATGGAAGAACGGATCGTCGCCCCGGACCCCGTCGAGGACCCGGAGGGCTACCAGCAGGCGTTGCTGGACCTGCTCGGCGACCAGGACGCGCTGGACGTCCTCGCCCTGACGCCCGAGAGGATCGAGGACGCGTGCATCGACCTGGACGTCGCCGTCCTGCAAAAGGCGCCGGCGCCGGGAGAGTGGTCCGCCGAAGAGGTCGTCGCCCACCTCCTCGACGCCGAGATCGTCTACTCGTTCCGTTGGAGGATGACGCTCGCCCAGTCGGGATCGGCCTTCCCCGGCTACCAGCAGGACCTGTGGATCGGCCTCTCGCATCCGTCGTTTCCCGAGATGCTCGCGGCGTTCTCGGCTCTGCGCCGGCTGAACGTCTGGCTCGCGGAGGAGACGCCCTCGGACCAGTGGGACAAGGTCGGGATCCACTCGGAGCGGGGGCCGGAGACGTTCGACGTCTCGCTGAAGGTCGTCGCGGGCCACGACCTGGCTCACCTGAAGCAGCTCGAGCAGACCCTCGCCGCAGTAGCCGGCTAACGGCGTTAACCAACGGTTCCGGAGCAATTC
>DASQEJ010000018.1:0-4645 GCA_035633715.1 Actinomycetota bacterium
CGATTTCGTCGGGGTCGAGGTGCTCGGTCACCTGCGGGTCGGACTTCAACAGCTCTGCGAGCGGACGGCCCTCGTCCCACGCGACCATCGAGCTCCGCTGGACGAGCGCGTACGCCTCCTCGCGCTGGAGGGTCCCCTTGCCCAGCAGCGCGGTGAGCACGCCTTGGGAATGGACGAGCCCCCACGACGCGGCGAGGTTGCGGCGCATGCGGTCGGCGTGGACGACCATGCCGTCCACCACCCAGCGCATCTTCGCCAGCATGTAGTCGAGGAGCGTGCACGCGTCGGCGAACGTCACGCGCTCGACCGACGAGTGGGAGATGTCGCGCTCGTGCCACAGCGCGACGTTCTCGAACCCGGTCTGCGCGTACGCCCGCAGGAGCCGGGCCAGGCCGCAGATACGCTCGCACACGATCGGGTTGCGCTTGTGCGGCATCGCCGACGAGCCCTTCTGGCCTTGTGCGAACGGCTCTTCGACCTCGCGCACCTCCGTGCGCTGGAGGTGGCGGATCTCCTGGGCGAAGCGCTCGAGGCTCGCGGCGGTGATCGCGATCGCCGCGAGGAAGTCGGCGTGGCGGTCCCTCGGGACGACCTGGGTGGCGGCGTCCTCGACCTTCAGGCCGAGCCGGTCGCACACGTACGACTCGACGTCCGGCGGCAGCTGCGAGTACGAGCCGACGGCGCCGGAGAGCTTGCCGACCGCGACCTCGTCCCTTGCTCGCCGGAGGCGGTCCCGGTCGCGGGCGAGCTCGAACGTCCAGCCGGCGAGCTTGAGCCCGAACGTCGTGGGCTCGGCGTGGACGCCGTGGGTGCGGCCGGCCATGAGCGTGTCGCGGTGCTCGAGGGCCTTGCGGCGGACGGTCTCGGTGAGGCGTCCGGTTTCCTCGACGAGCAGGTCGCCGGCGTCGCGCAGGGCGACCGCGTTCGCGGTGTCGAGGACGTCCGAAGAGGTCATGCCGTAGTGGATGTGGCGCCCGGCTTCGCCGACGTTCTCGCGGACGTTCTCGACGAACGCGACGACGTCGTGGTGGCGGACGGCCTCGATCTCCTCGATCCGCGCGACGTCGAAGGCGGCCTTCTCCGTGATCTCGGTGAGGTCGTCGACGGGGACCTCACCGAGGCGGACGCGGGCCTCGACGGCAAGGAGCTCGACGTCGAGCCAGCGGGAGAACTTGGCGCGCTCGGAGAAGATCGCCGCCATCTCCTCGCGGCTGTACCTGGGGATCACGGGGGCATCCTACCGGCGAGGGGGCCGCGAAAAAGGCCGCCGGGATGACCCGGCGGCCTCGTCGCAGAGTTGGTTACGGCCCTACGTAGATGCAGGTGTTGGTCCGGTGATAGACGTCGTTGCCGTCGTACCACCAGACGTAGACGCCCCTGTAGCCGGGGTGCCAGTTCTGGCAGATCCCGACGCCGGCCTTCAGGGCGCCGTCGTCGGCGTGGGCCGGAGCCGCGGGGAGAACCACCGCGGCGGCCAGCACCGCTGCTGCGAGAGCCTTCTTCATCAGTCCGCCTTTCCTCGTCCTACGGGGTGCCCGGGAATGCAGAGCCAGATCTCCTTCGGTCAGAGACAGGTGTGGACGGGCTCGTGGTAGCGGCCCTCGAGGTCGTAGTACCAGACGATGATCCCGGTGCCGCCGCAGCGGTGGACCCCCACCGGGAGCACCATGTCCGCCCTCGTGGCGTCGGGGCCGACCCGCGGGAAGCACAGGTGGATCTCCTGGTAGTCGGTGGCGGGCGTGTCGTGCCAGATCACCGTGCCGACCTCGCCCCAGTCGCACGGCTTGCGTCCCCACCACGCGTCGGCGTCCTCGGCCGCGTGTGCGGTGGTCGCCGGGAGCGCGAGGGCCGCCGCGAGAGCGACCGTCGCAAGGAGCTTCTTCATGCGTCCGCCTTTCCTCACGGCCCCCACGGGATGCAGAACGACGCGACCTCGTACCAGCCGCGCTTCTCGTTCCAGGCCCACACGACGTGGCCGGTGTAGCCGGGAGGGCACTCGGTCACCTTGACGATCGTCGAGGCCTCGGTCCCTGCGGCGGGGGCCGCCGGAACGACGAGAGCGGCGACGAGGCACATGCTCGAGACGAGCTTTCTCATCGTCATGCGCCTACGGCCCGATGTAGATGCAGGTCCAGATGCGGTGGTAGCGGTTCTGGAGGTCGTAGTACCAAGCCCAGACCCCGATGTAGCCACCGCCGTACTCGCGGCAGTCCTCGACTCCGGCACGGGCGCTCTCGTCCGCGGCCGCGGGGGCCGCCGAGGCGACGGGCAGAATCAGCGCCGCGGCAGTGCAGACGCTCGCGATCAACTTCTTCAATGCGCTCTCCTTTCGATGGATCAGCTGGTGGGCGTGGGCGGGGGACCGATCGGCTGGCAGTACTCCATGACGTCCTGGGGCTCGCCGGTCTTTGGGTTCGTGACCCAGACCACGAACCCCCACTGCATCGGGCCGCACGAGCGGATCCCGGCCGGAGGACCGTCCGATGCGGCGGCGGGAGTCGCCGACGGAACCAGCAGAGCGGCCGCCGTCGCGACCGTTGCAACTATCTTCTTCACCCGATTCCCCCCTTTTCGTAACGCCACAAATCGGACAGTTGTATACCACCGGGCAAAATCCTCCCCATGGGCGACTCGATCCGGTTCGACGACGCAGTCGAGTACTACGACCGCACCCGGGCGTTGCCCCCGGACGTGCAGGACGCGATGGTCGAGCGGGTGTCCGCGGAGCTGCGCGAACGGGGACGCGTGCTCGAGATCGGGGCCGGGACCGGCCGGATAGGCCTCCCCCTCCGGGAGGCGGGCGTCGACGTGTTCGGCCTCGACCTGTCCCTGCCGATGCTGCAGCGGCTCCTCGCGAAGGCGGACGGGGCCGCACCGGTCGTCCAGGCCGACGCGACCAGGCTCCCGTTCAGCGACGCGTCCTTCGGCGCTGCGTACGCCGTCCACGTGTTGCACCTGATCCCGCAGTGGCGAGAGGCGGTGCGGGAGCTCGTCCGAGTCGTCCGGCCCGGCGGGACGATCCTCGTGAGCCAGGGGTGGTGGGGCGTCGTCGCGTTCGTGGAGGTCGTCGAGGCGTTCGCCGGCGCGGCCGGGATGGAGCTGCGCCATGTCGGCCTCAACGAGGAGGCCGAGCTGGACGAGGCGCTGGCGGATGCGTCCCCTCGTGAGCTCCTGCGCGTCGAGGGAACTCAGAAGCAGACGTTGAGGGAGATGGTCGACAGGCTGCGCGCCGGCCTCTACTCGTTCACGTGGAGCGTCGACCAGGCCGCGCGCGACCGGGGGGCCGAAGCCGCGACGGCGGTGGCCGAGGAGAGGTACGGCTCGCTGGACGAGCTACGCGACATGCCGCAGGAGATGTACTGGCGGGCCTACGACCTGCCGGGGTAGGCCGGTTAGGACGCGGCCGGGCCGGTGATCCTGTTCACGTGGCCCATCTTTCGGCCCGGCCTCACGTCGGCTTTGCCGTACACGTGAAGCGCCAGGCCCGGGTCGCGCGCCAGCTCGGGGACGTTTCGGACGTCGTCTCCGATCAGGTTCGTCATCTCGACGTCAGAGTGGCGCCCCCCGTCGCCCAGCGGCCATCCCGCTACGCAGCGGACGTGCTGCTCGAACTGATCGACGACGCACCCGTTCTGGGTCCAGTGTCCCGAGTTGTGCACGCGTGGCGCGATCTCGTTCACCACCAAACCGTCCGAGGTGACGAACAGCTCGATCCCCATCACGCCGACGTAGTCGAGACCTTCGAGGATGGCCCTCGCGGCGCGCAACGCCTCCGCGCGCTCCGCCTCCGAGATCGACGCCGGAAGCGTCGTCGTCCTGAGGATCCCGTCGCGATGGACGTTCTCGCCCGGCTCGAAGCAGACGACCTCACCGCGCTGCGACCGTGCCGCGATGACCGAGACCTCGCACCGGTAGTCGACGAACCCTTCGAGGATGCACGGGACCTTCCCGAGCTCCGCCCACGCGGCGGCGGCGTCGTCGGGCCGGCCGAGTCGCACCTGTCCTTTCCCGTCGTAGCCCAGCCGGCGCGTCTTCATGATCGAGGGCGCGCCGACCTTTGCTCCGGCCTCGACCGCGTCGGATTCGGTCTCGACGTTCGCGTACGGCGCCGTCGTCAGACCGGCGTCGTTGAGGAAGTCCTTCTCGACGAGGCGATCCTGGCTGATCGTGAGCGCGTTGCGCCGCGGCAGGAGCTTCCGCGCGGACTCGAGCTGGTCGAGAGCCTCGGCCGGGACGTTCTCGAACTCGTACGTCACGACGTCCACGTCAGCGGCGAACTCCGACAGCGCGGCGGCGTCTTCGTAGCGGGCGCTCGTGAACGCATTCGCGACCTGGGCCGCGATCGGGTCGGCGTCGGGCGCGTAGACGTGGGTCCTGAGGCCGAGTCGTGAGGCGGCGCCCGCGAGCATGCGACCTAGCTGTCCGGCCCCCAGGATCCCGACGGTCTCGACCGGCCGGTCAGCCATCCGAAGGCTCTTCGGGAACGGCGTCGGACTGCCGCTCCCGCCACCGGTCGAGCCTCTCGCCGAGGGCCGGATCGTTCAACGCCAGGATGGCCGCGGCCATGAGCCCCGCGTTCGTCGCACCTGCGACGCCGATCGCCATCGTGGCGACCGGACACCCGGCAGGCATCTGGACGATCGAC
>DASQEJ010000019.1:0-2970 GCA_035633715.1 Actinomycetota bacterium
GTTCGGCCCGGCGTGCCCGCCGTCTTGCTGCCGGCCGGCTGCATCTCCACCTCGAACGTCGTCGTCACCGGGCCCTCGACGATCGTCACCTGCTCCTCCGCGTCGTGGACGTGGGGGCCGAGCCTGCACCCCGGCGGGATCTCGAAGTAGCACGCGGCCGCGTCCGAGCCCTCGCCCTCCCACGCCGGCCAGCTGCTGCTGTGCCTGAGCGTGCGATCGGCCTCGCACCACATCTCCTCGAGCTTCTGAACGTCCAACGATTCCGCGATCAAGGTCCACCTCCGGCTTCGCTTCCTTGGTTGCGTATGTGCCCGTCGAAGGCCGGCCCCTATCGTCGTCCCACGGTCTAACAGGGGGGATGACAAGATGACGATCCGAAAGACACTCGCCGCCGCGTGCCTGGCGCTCGTGGCCGCGCTCGCGCTGGGGGCCGCGCCGGCCGCGTTGGCGCACAACAAGGGCAAGCACTGCAAGAAGGGCTACAAGCCGTGCCTGCACCCCGCGTCCGACTACGACTGCGCCGGCGGCAGCGGTGACGGCCCGAAGTACGTCTACGGCACGGTCAAGGTGACCGGGTCCGACCCGTACGGGCTCGACTCCGACAACGACGGCACCGGCTGCGAGGACTGACCGCTACCAGGCGTAGTCCTCGGGCGCGGTCTTGTGGCCCGGCCAGATCTCGTCCAGCCGCGCGAGCTCGTCCGGCCCGAGCGTGAGCTTCAGCGCACGCATCGAGTCGTCGAGCTGCTCCATCGTGCGCGGACCGACGATCGGCGCCGTGACGGCGGGCTGATGCAGCAGCCATGCGAGCGCGACCGTCGCCGGGTCCTCGCCTAGCTCCTCGCAGTAGTCCTCGTACGCCTGGATCTGCTCGCGGCGCGCCTCCAGCGCGTCGCGGGCCCGGCCCGTGCGGCGGCGCTTGCCCTCGCGCTCCTTGCGGAGGACGCCGCCGAGGAGACCGCCGTGCAGCGGGCTCCAGGGGATCACGCCGAGGCCGAAGTCGAGACACGCGGGCAGTACCTCGAGCTCGACCGAGCGCGTCGCCAGGTTGTAGATCGACTGCTCGGAGACGAGGCCGGTGAAGTGACGCTCCCGCGCGACGCCCTGCGCCTTCGCGATGTGCCACCCGGCGAAGTTGCTCGAGCCGACGTAGAGGATCTTGCCCTGCTGGCGGAGGACCTCCATCGCCTCCCAGATCTCGTCCCACGGCGTCTTCCGGTCGACGTGGTGCATCTGGTAGAGGTCGATGTAGTCGGTCTGCAGCCGGCGGAGCGAACCCTCGCACGCGTGCCGGATGTTGCGCGCAGACAGGAACGTGTCGTTCGGCCAGTCGCTCATCGAGCCGTAGAGCTTCGTTGCGATCACGGTCTTCTCGCGCCGGCCCCCGCCCTGCGCGAACCACCGCCCGACGATCTGCTCGGTGACTCCCTCGCCCTTCTTCCAGCCGTAGACGTTCGCGGTGTCGAAGAAGTTGATGCCGAGCTCGATCGCCCGGTCCATGATGGCGTGCGAGTCGGGCTCGGTCGTCTCGGGGCCGAAGTTCATCGTCCCGAGGCAGAGCCGCGAGACCTCGAGGCCGCTGCGGCCGAGGTGCTGGTAGTCCAAGGGGTCCCTCCTAGGGAGTGAGGCCGAGAGGGCTCATTCTCCCCCCGAGAGGTCGAGCAGCCGACGAAGCGTCGGGAGCTGCTCGCGATCCCTCGGCCTGTTCACCGCCTCCTTGGATCGGATGACGTCTTCCAGGGAGGCGACGCGTACGACGAGCCCGTCTAGGTTCACTTCGACGGCCGACCTCGCCAGGTCGTCGTAGCCCGCGGTCCCCGCCGGCTGGAACACGAGATCGAGTCGTCCGAACGGAGTCCCCAGGATCCACGTCGTGTCCGCCGCCAGCGTGTCCGCGTCCCAGCTTCGGTCCACCAGCTCACCCTTCCCGGGGTCGTACTCCTTGGCCTCCAGCGCCACCAGTGCTTTCGCCAGCCTTCCGAGGTTCGAGGCGCCGCGACGGGGACAGACGTCGACGTCCTCGGTCCTCAGAGCGGAGCCGTGGACCGTCGCAGCGAACCCCCCGATGAGCACGTACTCCACCTCGTGCTCGCCCAGCCGGCGAAGGATCCGTTCAGCCGCGAGCACGTTCGGCCCCTTCACCGAC
Organism: Actinomycetota bacterium; assembly: GCA_035633715.1. Taxonomy (GTDB): domain Bacteria; phylum Actinomycetota; class CADDZG01; order CADDZG01; family WHSQ01; genus JALZEG01. The sequence continues at coordinate 2,147 of DASQEJ010000019.1, forward strand.
TCGACGAGCGCGGCGCAGCCACTCCTCGGTCCGGAGCATCTCCTCGTTGCGCCGCATCCGCTCGGCCGGCGAGAGTCGCTGCCATTCCCGAAGGAGCGCGTCCTCGCCTTCGTCCCGGTCGACCACGGCGACGTCGAGCGCCAGCCCGCAAGCCTCGACCGCCCGGGCGACCGTCTCCAGGGAAGGGGAGCGCGCCCCGGTCTCCCACCGGGCGACCACCGGTTGCTTCGACCCCAGACGGCGTGCCAGCTCGGCCTGCGAGATGCCGGCGCGGAGCCTCGCCCTGCGGATCACGGCGCCACCGTTCATGGTCTGACGATAACCGATTGGTTATTGAGCCCGCGACGTTTCAGGTGCCCGCCGGGGGGTCATCACTGTGCCCATGACCCGCCGGCGCGACCAGCAGCGCGAGCTCGAGTCGATCCTCGACGACCTCGCCTACGAGCTCACCGGCGCCCGCACCGCGGGCGTCGAGCAGCCCGAGATCCTCCGAGCCGCGCTGCGCCGCGCCCGCGACCTGCTCGCCGACGCGGACGTCCTCGCCGCGTCGATCGGGGCCCAGCGCCAGAACGAGTAGGACGTCAGTAGGTGAGGGTGCGGTCGCACTCGAGCGTGACCCGCACGAGGTCCGTCGGCGCACCGAACTGCGCGGGCTTCCCCTCGAGGTCGGCTTCGGTCACGCCCCGCGCGTTCGACGACAGCCTCGACACGTAGAAGCGGCCCCCGCTCGCGACGATCGCGTCGAAGTGCTCCCGCAGGCTCCCGGTGCCTACGCCGTGCGTGGAGTCGAGGACGGAGTCGCGGATCAGCTGCACCCCGTCGCC
>DASQEJ010000020.1:0-1961 GCA_035633715.1 Actinomycetota bacterium
GCTTGGCGTCGGGAGTGCACTGGGACTGGCCCTCGTACGACCCCGGCGGTTCCATCACCGGGCCGAAGACCGGCGCCGCCGGAGCGGCCCCCGCAGGCAGGGCGGAGGCCACGACCGCGGCGAGCGCGAAGAAGAGGATTCCAGGTCGTCGGAGCATGTCTGGTCCATCGGCCGAGTGGCGCGGCCGCCTTAGGGGTAAGCCCCCCCGGTGTCCATCGACGCCCTCAGCGACCAGGCCGGAGCGGTAAAGAGGGAGGGCGAGCTCCGCCGCCCTCTCCTCCTCTACGAAGACGGCTGACCCTTCTGCTGCTGGGGGGCGCGTGTCGTCTCCAAGATGGACAAGGACGAGGCCCTCGCGATCCTCCCGTTCGACGACCCGAACGCGGCTCGTTTCGTCGTCTTTTTGACGGAGGAGCAGCTGAAGTACTCGTGGCAGCTGATCGAGTGCGGTGGTGCGCGGTTCACGAAGGGCCCGGCGGCGGTGCGCCTCATGCAGCTCCTCAAGCCCCTGCGCTGGCTCGGCAGGCTCTGCCGCCCGAGGCCGCTGACCTGGCTCGTAGGCGTGATCGACCACGCGATCAGCGCCAGCCGCCCGCAGCTGAGCAAGATCGTGCCGAAGGGGTCCGGCCCCCGCCGCTGGCCCTAACGACCGGAGGGAACCCGCCGGGCCCGTCGAACCTTGGAGCACGAAGCATCGCGGAAACCCGGCGAATCGAAGGAGTCCCACAGTGCGTCGCGTTCTCAACCTCCTCCTCGCGAGCCTGCTCGTGGCGATCCCCGTCACGGCGATGGCCGGTCAGAAGGGCCCGAACGTCGTCGTGGCCAAGGACCCGAAGGGTTCGTTCGAGCTCGTCGGCCACGAGCCGTTGCTGTTTAGAGGGATGAACGCGGCGATCGCCGTCCACGGCGACTACGCCTACGTCGGGAGCCGGACGGACGGCCTCCACCCGAACTCCGGCGTCGCGATCGTGGACGTCTCCGATCCCAGCGCTCCGACGATGGTGGGCCAGATCGGCATGCCGGACGAGGGCAACGTCGGCGAGACGTCCCGCGAGATGCGCATCTGGCCCGAGAAGGACCTGCTGATCGTCTTGAACCTCGCGAGCAACTGCAGCTTCATCATCCACGCCTGCTCGCCGACGCAGCTCGCCGGGCAGGACAACTACCGCTTCTACGACATCTCCGGGGAGAACGCGGCGGCGCCGAAGCTCGTCGCCGAGTACGAGCCGAGCCAGAACCCGCACGAGTTCTACCTGTGGCAGGACCCGAAGAACGCCGATCGCGCGCTGCTGTTCCAGTCGACTCCGGGTGGCAACGGCGTCTCGATGCTCGTCACCGACATCTCGAAGGCGGCCGACGGCAAGTTCGAGGAGATCGGCGACTGGACGACGGTCATCCCGAGCCCCGACACCGACAACCGCCTGCACTCGATGGCGATCAGCCCCGACGGGACCAAGGGATACATGTCCTTCCTCGGTGGCGGGTTCCTCATGACCGACACGTCGGACTTCGCGAAGGGCGTCGCGAAGCCGAAGGCGAAGCTCATCACGCCCGTCCAGAACCGCGTGTCGTGGGGCGACCCCGGCGTGCACAGCGCGGTGCCGTTCCCGGGCCGCGACTACGTCTTCACGACCGACGAGGTCTACGGCGAGATCCCCGTGCTGCTCGCCGGTCACGGCTGCCCGTGGGGTTGGTCTCGGGTCGTCGACGTGCACAACCCGAAGAAGCCCAAGGTGATCGCCGAGTACCGGCTCCCTCAGAACACCGAGGAGTTCTGCGAGTCGCAGACGGACAACGACCCGTCGCGGAACGCGCTGTCCAGCTGGGCCGCTCACAACCCGACGCTCACGCAGAACCTCGCGATCCTGACGTGGCACTCCGGCGGGCTCCAGGCCGTCGACCTGTCCAAGCCCGGGGCCCCCGCGCAGGCGGCCGAGTTCAAGCCCGAGCCGCTCCCCGCG
>DASQEJ010000021.1:0-1935 GCA_035633715.1 Actinomycetota bacterium
GCGCGCCGGGGGCGCGTGCTAGCTTGTGACGACTTCCCCCGAACCTCTCAGGCGGTCGAGGCATGCCGCGATCCGGCCTCGGCCGGTCGCTGACGTGATGGTTCGGGGCGGTCACCTGTAGCCCCGAGACGCAAGAGTGGAAGGGAGCCGTGGTGGCGAAGCACGTATTCGTGACGGGTGGGGTGGTCTCGAGCCTCGGCAAGGGCCTCACCGCTGCATCCCTCGGCAGGCTCCTCAAGAACCGCGGCCTGCGCGTGATGATGCAGAAGCTCGACCCCTACATCAACGTCGACCCCGGCACGATGAACCCCTTCCAGCACGGCGAGGTCTTCGTCACCGAGGACGGGGGCGAGACCGACCTCGACCTCGGCCACTACGAGCGCTTCATCGACGAGAACCTGATGAAGGCCTCGAACATCACGACCGGCGCGATCTACCAGTCGGTGATCGCGAAGGAGCGCCGGGGCGACTTCCTCGGCGACACCGTCCAGGTCATCCCGCACATCACGAACGCGATCAAGCAGCGCATCCGCTCGCTCGCGGAGGACTCCGGCGCCGACGTCCTCATCACCGAGATCGGCGGGACCGTCGGCGACATCGAGTCGCTTCCGTTCCTCGAGGCGATCCGCCAGCTGAAGACCGAGCTGGGGCGCGACGACACCTGCTACGTGCACGTGACGCTCGTGCCGTACATGGGCCCGGCCGAGGAGCTGAAGACGAAGCCGACGCAGCACTCGGTGCGCGAGCTACGCAGCATCGGGATCCACCCCGACGCGATCGTCTGCCGCTCCGACCGTCCGATCAGCCCGGGGCTCAAGCGCAAGATCTCGATGCTGTGCGACGTCGGCATGGACGCGATCGTGTCGGCCGTCGACTCGAACAACATCTACGAGATCCCGCTCGTGCTGCGCGACGAGGGCCTGGACGACTTCGTGATCGACCGCCTGCGGATCGAGGGGACTGCGGACCCGGACCTCGCCGGGTGGCGCGACCTGGTCGCGCGCATCGACTCGGCCGAGGCGGAGCGCGTGAAGATCGGGATCATCGGGAAGTACGTGACGCTGCCCGACGCCTACCTGTCGGTGGTCGAGAGCCTCAAGCACGCTGGGTTCGCACACGGCCGCCAGGTCGAGATCACGTGGGTGGCGTCCGACGACCTCGAGACCGGGGACCCCGACGAGATGCTCGGCGACCTCGACGGGATCCTGATCCCCGGCGGGTTCGGCGTGCGCGGCGTCGAGGGCAAGATCCGCGCCGTCCGGTACGCACGCGAGAACGACATCCCGTTCTTCGGGATCTGCCTCGGGCTCCAGTGCGCGGTCGTCGAGTTCGCGCGCAACGTCGCGGGCTTCGAGGACGCGAACTCGTCCGAGTTCGGCAGCTCCGAGCACCCCGTCGTCGACATCCTCGTCGGCCAGGACCTCGACCGGCTCGGCGGCACGATGCGTCTCGGCGCGTACCTCTGCAAGCTGGCTCCGGGCACGAAGGCCGAGGCCGCGTACGGCAAAGAGGTCATCACCGAGCGGCACCGTCACCGCTACGAGGTCAACCCGCGCTTCCGGCGGAGACTCGAGGACGCGGGCCTCGTGTGCTCGGGCGAGTCGCCGGACGGGACGCTCGTCGAGATCATCGAGCTCCCCGACCACCCGTGGTTCGTGGCCGGGCAGTTCCACCCCGAGTTCAAGAGCCGCCCCGACCGTCCGCACCCGCTGTTCCGCGACTTCGTCGGCGCGGCGATCGCGCACGCCGGCACGCCGGCGGAATCCGCGGTCGACCTCACCGAGAGCCGCATCTAAATCGCGGGCCCGAAGGGACGAAGGTAGGGTCTCCGCCATGAGAGTCGGGATTCCACGCGAGCTGAAGGACAACGAGTACCGCGTAGCGATCACGCCCGCGGGCGTGCGCGAGCTGGTCGTCGGGGGCCACGAGGTCTTC
>DASQEJ010000022.1:0-5627 GCA_035633715.1 Actinomycetota bacterium
GGCAGGGACCGGATCGCGGAGGGCCGATGGCCTGGGTGACGATCGACGAGGTCGCCGCCGCGATGCGCGACGGGGCGATAGCGGTGATCCCGACGGACACCGTCTACGGCGTCGCCGCCCTCCCGGCGGCCGCGGCGGGCATCTTCGAGCTCAAGCAGCGGTCCCGCGACAAGGCGCTGCCGGTGCTCGGCTCGGGGGTCGTCCAGCTCGGAGAGGTCGCCGAGCTCGACCTCACCGCGAGGCTCCTGGCCGAGAAGCACTGGCCCGGCCCCCTCACCCTCGTAGTCCCGCGAGCGAAGGGCTTCACCGCCGACCTCGGCGGGACGGACCCGGAGACGGTTGCCGTCCGCGTCCCCGCGCATCCGGTGGCGCTGGAGCTGTTGCGCCGCACGGGCCCCCTCGCGGTGACGAGCGCGAACGTCTCCGGCGAGCCTCCGGCCACGACCTACGAGGCCGCGTGCGCGCTCGCGCCGGAGATCCTGTGTCTCGACGGCGGGACATGCGACGGGGTCCCCTCGACGGTGCTCGGCCTCGTGGGCGAGCCCGTCGTCTTCCGCGACGGCGGTCTCGACGGCCGCGCGCTGATCGATTCGATCAGTCGTACAGAGTGGTGAACTTCTTCTCGACGTAGTCGAGGAACGGCTCGGCCGTCAGCGGGCCGCCGATGATCTCTTCGCCGATCTCCTTGGCCGGCCGCAGGTACGCGTGGACGTGGACCTTCTCGCGCAGCCACGCGAGCAGGGCAGACCCGTCGCCGTTTCGCAGGTCTTCGTCGAGGTCCGGCAAGTCGGCCCGCGCCTTCGCGAAGAAGGCCGCCGCGTACAGGTTCCCGAGCGTGTAGGTAGGGAAGTAGCCGAGCGCGCCGATCGACCAGTGCATGTCCTGGAGGACGCCGTCGGCGTGGTTCTCGGGCCGGATGCCGATGTGCTTCTCCATCCCCGCGTCCCACGCGTCCGGCAGGTCCGCGACCGCGAGCTCGTCGCGGAACAGCGCGAGCTCGATCTCGAACCGGAGCGCGACGTGGAGGTTGTACGTGAGCTCGTCGGCGGTGACGCGGATGAGCGTGCGGCGCGGGTGGTTCGCGCCCCGGTAGAAGCCCTCCGGCGTGAGCATCCCGAGCTCGTCCGGGAACTGCTCCTTCAGGTGGGGGAGCATGAACTCGGTGAACGCGCGGCTCCGGCCGACCTGGTTCTCCCACATCCTCGACTGCGACTCGTGCAACCCCAGCGAAGCCGGGCGGCTCGCGGGCAGGCCGATCAGGCGGTCGGGGATGCCCTGCTCGTACAGCGCGTGGCCGGTCTCGTGGATCGTGGCGAAGATCGACATCATCAGGTCGCGCGGGTCGGCCTTCGTCGTCTGGCGGACGTCGCCGCCGGCGATGTGCGCGGTGAACGGATGAGGCGACGTGTCGAGCCGCCCCGCGTCCGTGTCGAAGCCGAGCTTCTGCACGAGCCACTGCGAGAACGCCTCCTGCTTGCCGGCGTCGTACGTGCGCGTGAGGAACTCGGGGAGGTGCGGTGCGGAGTCGATGACGTCGTGGACGAGTGGCCGGAGACCGTCGCCGAGCGCGGCGAACATCGCCTCGACCTCGGCCGTCGTCATGTCGGGCTCGTAGGTGTCGAGGAGCGCGTCGTACCGCTCGCCCTCCCACCCGAGCGCGTCGGCCTGCTCCTTCTTGAGCTCGAGCATCCGCTCGAGGTGCGGCTTCAGGATCCCGAAGTCCCAAGCGGGCCGCGCCTCGGTCCAGGCCTGGTACGCGAGGCCCTCGAGCTCCGCGAGCTCCTTGACGAGCTCCGGCGGCACCTTCGTCGCCTTCTCGTAGTCGCGGCGGAACACGCGCACGTGCGCCCGCTGGTCGTCGTCGAGCGTGTCGTCGTCCGCCAGCTCGTCGAGCAGGTCGCCGACCTCGGGCGCGGTGTGGCGTTCGTGGAGGAGGCCCTGGAGCGTCGCTATCGCGCTCGCCCGGGAGGCGGCGCCGGCCGGCGGCATCATCACGGCCTGGTCCCAGTGGAGGAGCCGCACGGCGGAGGCGAGGTCCTCGATCTCGCGCAGCCTCGGCAGCAGCCTGTCCCAGGTCGTGCTCATGGAGTCACCGTACCCTGTCAAAGTCTGAGCCCATGAAGATCGTCTTCGTCTGCACGGGGAACATCTGCCGCTCGCCGATGGGCGAGGCGTTGCTGCGTCACGAGCTCTCCGTCAGGGGCTGTGACGGCGTCGAGGTGTCGAGCTGCGGGACCTGGGCGTCGGCTCCGCAGCCGGCGACGGAGCACGCGGTCGCGGTGCTGCACGGCCGCGGGATCGACCTCACCGCGCACCGGTCGCGGGCGCTCGACGCTGCCGAGCTGGAGGACGCCGACCTCGTGCTCGCGATGACGAGCGTCCACGTGCGAGAGATCGAGGAGCTCGCGCCTGCCGCCCTCCCCAAGGTTCGCCTGATGAAAGAGCTCGTCGAGCTCGACCTGCCCCCGGGGGCCGGCCTTGCCGCCCTGCTCGCGGCTACCCGACCGGCGCCGCGGCGCGACCTCGACGTCGACGACCCGATGGGGCTGTTGCCCCGCAGCTACGAGCGGGCGGCCGGCGAGATGGAGGCCGGGCTGAAGGTAGTGGCCACGGCCATCTTTTAGTGAAGTCCGTCCGAGGCCGCCCTTCGTGCGGAGAGCGCGATCAATAGCCGGGAGCCTGCTCTGCGGGTCTTCTAGGATGCGGTCGTGAAGATCGCGCTCGGGTCCGACCACGCCGGGTACGCGCTGAAGTCCGCCCTCGGCCACCGGCTGAAGGAGCTGGGCCACGAAGTCGTGGACCTCGGCACGGACTCGGAGGAGCCCGCGGACTACCCTCGCTTCTGCGCCGCCGTCGGCCGCGAGGTCGCGGCGGGCCGCGCCGACAGGGGCATCGTCATGGGCGGCAGCGGCCAAGGCGAGGCCATCGCCGCGAACAAGGTCCACGGCGTGAGGGCTGCGCTGTGCCTCGACGAGTACACGGCCCGGCTGGCGCGCGAGCACAACGACGCGAACGTGCTGTCGCTCGGCGCCCGGATCGTCGCCGTCGAGATGGCGTTCCGGATCACCGACCTGTTCCTTCAGACGCCGTTCGAAGGCGGGAGGCACGTGCCGCGCGTCGAGCAGATCGCGGCCATCGAGCAAGAGGAGTGTGAGCGGTGAGCAATCCCGGATGGGCCGACTGGGCGGCCGTCGAGAAGGTCGACCCGGAGGCCGCGGAGGCGATCCTCGCCGAAGTCCACCGCGAGAACACGAAGATCGAGCTGATCGCGTCCGAGAACTTCTCGTCGACCGCGGTGCTCGCGGCCCTCGGGACGCCGCTCACGAACAAGTACGCCGAGGGCTACCCCGGCCGCCGCTACTACGGCGGGTGCGAGCACGTCGACGTCGTCGAGACGTTGGCGATCGAACGTGCGAAGGGCCTGTTCGGCGCCGAGCACGTGAACGTCCAGCCGCATGCGGGGGCCCAGGCCAACGTCGCCGCCTACTTCGCGTTCATGGAGCCCGGCGACACGCTGCTGGGGATGTCGCTCGCGCACGGCGGGCACCTCACGCACGGCTTCCCCGTGAGCTTCTCCGGCAAGGTCTTCCGCGCCGTCTCGTACGGCGTCGAGGAGGACACCGAGCTGATCGACCTCGACAAGGTCCGGGCGATCGCGCTCGCCGAGAAGCCGAAGATGATCGTCGCGGGGGCCTCCGCGTACTCGCGCATCTGGGACTTCGACGCGTTCCGCTCCATCGCCGACGAGTGCGGCGCGATGTTCCTCGTCGACGCGGCCCACTTCATCGGGCTCGTCGCCGGGGGAGCGCACCCCAACCCGGTCCCGGTCGCCGACATCGTGACGTGCACGACGCACAAGACGCTGCGGGGGCCGCGCGGGGCGATGATCATGTGCAAGGAGCAGTTCGGCGGCGCGATCGACAAGTCGGTGTTCCCCGGCTGGCAGGGCGGCCCCCTGATGCACTCGATCGCGGCGAAGGCGGTCGCGTTCGCCGAGGCCGCCACCGAGGGCTTCCGCGACTACGCCCACCAGACCGTCCGAAACGCGCAGACGATGGCGGCGACCTTGTCGGAGGAGGGCTTGCGCATCGTTTCCGGCGGGACGGACAACCACCTCATGCTCGTCGACCTCCGTCCGATCGGGATCACCGGCCGCGACGCGGAGACGCGTCTCGACGCCGGCGGCATCACCGTCAACAAGAACGCGATCCCGTACGACCCGGAGAAGCCGTTCGTCGCATCGGGCATTCGCATCGGGACCCCGGCGATGACGACGTGCGGGATGAAGGAGGCGGAGGTCGCGGAGGTCGCCCGCCTGATAGCGCGGGTCTTGAAGGACGACGACGAGGGCACCGCCCGAGACGTCGCCGGCCGGGTCCTCGAGCTGACCGCCCGGTTCCGCCCCTACCCGGACGTAGCTTGATCGCATGGGCCCCTATCTCCTGATCGGCCTCGTCGCGGCGGTGGTGACGTACGCGGCGACGCCGCTCGTGAGGTGGGGCTCGTTGAAGTTCGGCGCCATCGACCATCCAAACGACCGCAAGGTGCACGCGCACCCGACGCCGACGCTCGGGGGCCTGGCGCTGTTCCTCGGCCTCGTCGTCGCGGGAGTCGTCGCGAGCCAGATGAAGGAGTTCGAGGCCGTCTTCTCCGCGTCGTCGGAGGCCCTGGGCATCCTCGCCGGCGGCACGATCATCTTCGCCCTCGGCGTCGTCGACGACCTTCGGGACCTCCCGGCCCCCGTGAAGCTGGCGGGCCAGGTCTTCGCCTCGGGGATCCTCTTCTTGTCGGGCGTGAAGATGCAGTTCGTCCTGCTCCCCGGCGGCGCGTACAACCTCTCGGACGACGTCTCGGTGCTGGTGACCGTGCTGTGGCTCGTCGCGATGATCAACGCGGTGAACCTCGTCGACGGCCTCGACGGGCTGGCGGCCGGGATCGTCGCGATCGCCGCCGCGTCGTTCTTCGTCTACACGTACGACTTCGCCGTCCGAGGCTTCTACGCCGGCGTCCCGACCGCCCCGCTCGTCGCGATGATCATCGTCGGCATATCGCTGGGCTTCCTGCGCCACAACTTCCATCCGGCGCGGATCTTCATGGGCGACTCCGGGAGCATGCTCCTCGGGTTCGTGCTCGGCGCGACCACCGTCGCCGGCATCGGGCACGCGCCGCAGATCAACCCGACGGTGCCGGGCACCCAGGTCTTCTTCGCCTACTTCCCGCTCGTGATCCCGTTGATGGTCATCGCCCTGCCGATCGTCGACGCTCTGCTCGCGATCGTGCGGAGGGCCCGGCGCCGCAGAAGCGTCTTCCACGCCGACAAGGAGCACCTCCACCACCGTCTGATGGACCTCGGCCACGGCCACCGCCAAGCCGTGCTGGTGATGTACCTGTGGTCGGCACTGGCGGCGGGGGCCGGACTCTCGTTTCGCTTCGTAGACCGCAACGACGTGATCTACGGCCTCCCGATCGCGGTGGGGGCGATAGTCCTGTACACGCTGTTCCCGGTGCTGACGAAGGCGATCCAAGACCGCCTGGGCTGAGCCCCGTCCTCCCTTCGGTCGCCCCTGGGACTGAAGCTAGCGGCCACCTATGACAAGAACCCGGGAGGTCGGGCGGCGGGGGAACGA
>DASQEJ010000023.1:0-2644 GCA_035633715.1 Actinomycetota bacterium
AGGTAGTAGATCGAGAACCGGAACAGCCACCACGCGACCGTCGGAACGGTGTTGCGGTAGAGGCGGATCGCGCCGTAGACGAAGACCGCGTTCAGGATCAGCGCGGACACCAGGTAGATCGCGCCCATCCTGGCGACCGAGAAGAACACCAGCGACATCGCCAGCATGAGGAACGAGTACAGCAGCACGTGCTTCGCCGTCTCCTCGCGTCCGTAGACGACCGGCATCATCGGCACGCCCGCCGCGGCGTAGTCCTTCTCGTAACGCATCGCGAGGGCCCAGAAGTGCGGCGGGGTCCAGTAGAAGATGATCCCGAACAGCGCCAGCGCGGGGAGCTCCAGGGTCCCGGTCACCGCGCTCCACCCGACGAGCGCGGGGAACGCGCCTGCGGCCCCCCCGATCACGATGTTCTGCGGCGTCGATCGCTTCATCCCGATCGTGTAGACGAAGACGTAGAACAGCAGCGCGATCGTCGCCAGAGCGCCCGAGAGCAGGTTCACCGTCGCCCACAGGTATGCGAACGCGACGACGCCGAGGACGATGCCGAAGACCAGCGCGCGCGCCGGCTCGACCTGGTGCATCGGCAGCGGCCGCCGCTTCGTGCGCGGCATCACGCGGTCGATGTCGCGGTCGATGTAGCAGTTGATCGCGTTGGCGCCCCCGGCGGAGAGACCGCCGCCGATCAACGTGTTGAGGACGAGCAGCCACGACGGCCATCCCTCGGCGGCGACGACCATCGACGGGACGGTCGTGACGAGCAGGAGCTCGATGATGCGCGGCTTCGTCAGCGCGACGTACGCGGCGACGCGGTGCCGGAGCGACGCGGGCTCGACGACGGGGCCGTCGAGAACCTCCTCTACCGGAGCGTGAGCGACCTCTTCGACTCGAAGCGCGCCCGACGACTCGCTGACGACCAGCCTCTTCACGTCAGCGGCCGCTCTGCGCCATCGCGGGCACGGAACGGCCCACCGACGGCTCGGGGGCCGTGCGCACGGAGGGGTGGGTCAAGGTCGCCATCGCCGCAAAGCTAGCCCAGATGAGCGCCCCGGTCGTGAGGTGGAGCGCGACCACGAGGGCGTTGAGGTCGGTCCACAGGTTCAGGGCCCCCACGAAGATCTCGAACCCGAAGAGCCCGGCGGCGGCGTGTGCGTAGCGGGCGGCCCCCGGCATCTCCCGCGCCCGCTTGATCACCGACCAGGCGACGGCGAAGACGACGATCCCGACGACGCCGGCGAGCACCCGGTGGAACCAGTGCAGGGCGAACGTCTCGACGCCCAGGTTCGGCACCAGCTTCCCGTCGACCAAGGGCCACGACGGGCCGATGTCGCGCGTCGAGGCGAGCGAGCCGACGACGAGGAGCGCGAGCACGCCGAGCCCGGTGAGGGCGATCCGCCGGCTCAGCCCGGCGTCCGTGACCCCGTCGACGCCCCCCGTGCGGGCGGCGACCATCCCCCTCAGGTAGACGAGCAGCGCGAGGAGGCTCATCGCGGCGACGAGGTGGGCGACCACGACCAACCGCTCGAGCTCGGCCTTCACGACGGCCGCCCCGAGGAGCGCCTGGAAGATCACGAGAGCCAGGGCCGCGACCGAGGCGACCTTCATCCGCCTCTCGGCGCCGAGCCTCCGGACCGCGACGATCGCGATCGCGAGGATCAGAAGGCCGACGATGCCGGCGGTGAACCGGTGCGAGAACTCGATGATCTCGGCCCTCGTCTCGAGCGCCGGAACGAGCCTGCCACCGCAGTCGGGCCAGTCCGTGCCGCAGCCGAGACCCGACTTGGTGGCGCGGACCAAACCGCCGATTGCGATCAGGACGATGGTCGCGACGAGGGACGTGGACGTGAGCCTTCGGAACAGGGTCATGAGAGGCGACATTCTAGGCCGCGCCCCTATGGCCCGCCTCCCGCTAGGCTCCGAACCGATGAAGTGGCGATTGTGTCTCGGAGCCATAGCGCTGGTGGTCGCGCTCACGGCGACTGCATGCGGCGGGGGTTCCGCCGGCGACGACACGTCCCCGGGCGCGGCGGCGTCCGCCGCCGGCGGCGACGCGAGCTCGTTCGAGCAGCCGTTCACCGACGTCGAGGCGTATCCCGTGTTCGCGAGCTCCGAGGTCGTGACGGGCGACAACCGCTTCCTCATCGGGCTGCTGAACGACGACGACGCCCCGATCGCCGCCCCCGACGTCTCGATGCACGTCGCGTTCTACGACCTCGCCGAGTCGGCGGAGACCCCGGCCTTCGAGACCGACGCGGAGTTCATCGACACCGGCCCCCGCGGGCTCTACGTCACGTATCCGACGTTCGACTCCGCCGGGAAGTGGGGGGCCGAGGTGACGGTCGAGGGCCAGGGGCTCGACGAGACGGTCCGCGCCAGCTTCGAGGTGGGCGAGAAGGGGAGCACTCCGGCGATCGGCGCGCCGGCTCCGGCGTCGAAGACCCCGACCGGCTCCGGCCGGGCGCTCGACGCCATCACTACGGACACGAAGCCGGATCCCGACTTCTACCGGACGTCGATCCACGAGGCCGTGAAGAAGGGACGCCCGTTCGTCGTGACTTTCGCGACGCCGAAGTTCTGCACGTCCGCGGTGTGCGCGCCGACCCTCGACATCGTCAAGAAGGAATCGAAGGAGTGGGCCGGGGTGGAG
>DASQEJ010000024.1:0-4549 GCA_035633715.1 Actinomycetota bacterium
TTGTCCGCCATCTCCTCGACCGTCCGCCGCAGGGCGACGCTCACCGCTCAGTAGCCTCTGACGCCATGGCCCGCATCCTTCTGACGCTCGCGCTCGCGGTCTACAACAACGTCGCGAACCTGTGGCCACCATTCAACAGAACGGCCTACGTGCCCGCAAACCTGATCGCCGCGGGGGCCGTGCTCGCCGCGGGGGCCGCGGTGCTGGGCCTGTCGGCCGAGCAGCTGGGGGTCGCCCAGCTCGGCCTCACGGACGCCGCGCTCGGAACCGGGATCGGGGCTGCCCTGGCCGCGCCGTTGTTCGTCCTCGCGGCGACGGCCCGCGGCGCACGCCTCGTGGCGGACCGGCGGGTGAGCGACCTGCGCGGGCGCGCTCTCGCCTACCAGACGCTTATCCGCGTGCCGCTCGGGACCGCGCTCCTCGAAGAGCTGGCGTTCCGCGGCGTCGTGTTCGCCGCATGGCTCGACGAAGGAGAGGTCGTCGCCTACGCGGTGTCGAGCGTCGTCTTCGGACTGTGGCACGTAGCCCCCGCGGCGACGATGGTCCGCGTCAACGCGCCGGGAGCCACGCCTGCGCTGACGGCGCGTTCGGTCGCGGGGACCGTGGTGGTCACGGCCGCGGCGGGAGCGGCGCTGACGTGGCTGCGCGTCGGGACCGGCTCGCTGGCCGCGCCGTTCGCGCTGCACGCGACGCTGAACTCACTGGCGACGCTGGCCGGCGCCCTCGCGGGCCGCCGGGTGCGGAACGGCTAGTGGTAGACGTGGACGGTCGTGCCGATGTCGGCCTTGCTGTACACCCACGTCGCCGACCACATCGGGACGCGGGCGCACCCGTGGCTCGCGTTGTACGTCGGCACCTCCGGCCACCCGTGGAACGCCCTCAGCCCGTCGAAGTAGCTCGGGTAGTACAGCCTGTTCGGGCTGTAGCCCTCGAGCTTGCGGTAGACGGTGAACGTGCCGTCGCGTGTTGCGTTCCCGGCGCCGGTCGACGTGTGGAGGACGTGGGTCACCTTTCCGTCCTTGACCATCAAGACGACCTGCTTCGTCTGGTCGACTTCGATGTGGAAGCCCTTCGTCCGGTAGCGCGGCTTGGCCACGTTTGCCCGTGCCAGCGCTGCCCACGTCGCGGCGTCGACCGTGCCCAGACGCGCGCGGCCCTCGATCTTGTTGAAGGCCCGCAAGCCGTCGGCGGTGTCGTAGCCGAAGCGTCGGTCGCAGCCGAGGAGCTTGTACCTCAGCTCGCACAGCCGCCGCTCGAGGAGCCTCACGTAGACGCCGCGGGCGCCGATCGAGAGGTAGGGGAGCGGGGTCGACTTCGTCTCGGACCAGTCGCCACCGCGCGCTCCCGAGGCGTCCGTGAACGACGCCGTCGCGGTGAACCTGCCGATCTTTCCGACCTCGAAACCGGTCGAGAACTTGCGGCCCTTGCGGAGCTCGACGCGACGCGTCCACGCGGCCTTGCCGTCGCGGCGCAGCGTCACCGCGACCCGGCCGGCGTCCTGCACCGGCGCGACCGTGCCGACGATCCGCGCCTTGCCGAACAGGCGGACCGCGCGCAACGACACCTTGACCCGCGGCCGGACCTTGACGGTCACCGGCTCGCTCGGCACCGCCACCCATACCGCGTGGAACTGGCGCGTCCGGCGCGGAGCGACCTTGGCGTGGAAACGGCCTTCCTCGTCGGTCGTCGTCGTCGCCCACTCGTGACCCGTGTCGTCGACGATCGAGACGGTCTCGCCCTCCGCCGCCGGGTCGATGCGGCCCCGCAGGACCACGCTCTCGCCGAACTCCATGACCCGGCGTCCGGCCCGGAGCGTTACGCCGGGGGCGTCTTGCGCCTGTGCCGCGGGCGCGGCGGGGAGCACGAGAGCGGCTACGAGCAACAGCGGCAGGGAGGTACGCGTCATGGTCTTCACGTGGCCGATCCTTCCCCACGCGCGCCGGGTTGAAGCATGCCGAGCCTCAGGTCGTCCATCAGGTGCGGAAGTACGTGAACTGGTCGACCATCCGGGCCGACTGCCCGCTCGTGAACTGCGTGTAGCAGGCGTCGTCCGAGTAGTCCATGAAGTTGTGGATGGGGTCGAAGCCCGGCTCCGAGCACGAGTCCTGGCCCTCGGGGCACCCCGACGTCGGGATCCGCTGCGCCGGCGTGTCCGCGACGTAGTCGCCATTCGCGTTGCAGCCGCCCTGGAACGTGTGGAACAGCCCGAGCCAGTGCCCGGCCTCGTGCGTGGCGGTGAAACCGAGGTTGAACCGCTCGACCGAGCCACCCGGCAGCGACCCGTAGTGCACGACGATCCCGTCGAGGTGCGAGTGCTCCCGATACGAGGACGGGAAGGTCGCCCACCCGAGGAGGCCGCCTCCGGCCGTCGAGTAGACGTTGAGGGCGTTGGCGCC
Source organism: Actinomycetota bacterium (assembly GCA_035633715.1). GTDB lineage: Bacteria > Actinomycetota > CADDZG01 > CADDZG01 > WHSQ01 > JALZEG01. Next base: position 2,397 of record DASQEJ010000024.1, read on the forward strand.
GCCCTGACGCAGGGCCGCCTTCGCGTCGCGCTCGGGCTTCGAGCCGTAGCCCATCTGGAACCACTCCGGGTTGACCGTGCGGGTGACGCCCTCGAGCCGGAACGAGAACGGGGTCTTGAACCCGCCGTAGGAACCGCCGAAGGACTTGTTGAGGGCGGCGATCTGAGCCGTGATTTGGCTCGTCGGGACGTTGCCCTCGGCCGCGGTGGGGCCGGCGCTGATCACGTGGAAGTAGACGGGGATCGTGGCTGAGAACTTCTTCGGGCGCTTGTGGCCGGGCGGGACCTCTTCGCCGGTCATCCCCTCGGGCTCCCGCATCGTCGAGGTGCCGCGGGCCGCCGAGGTCACGCCGTGGGGGTCGTCGGCGGGGTCGCAGAACGCGGTGCCGGCCGTGACGGTTACGGGAACGGCGAGGAGCGGCAGGGCGAACAGCGCCGAGAGCAAGGCGGTGCGGACGCGAGGACGGGGCGGGGCCGGCGTTTCGTGCACGAGGCTCTCCTTCGAAGGGCGTGAGGGCGTGGAGCCGCAACCCAAGCAATCTAGGGGAGCGCCGATCGGGGGGCAACGGGGTTGCGAGGAGAACGTAGGCGCGGGCGCTAGCCCACGACGCTGCGCTGGTCCATCAGCAGGCTGTTCGACTCCAGGAACTTCTCCGTCAGGTAGAAGGCCTCGCGCGTCATCGTCCGCGTCCGGAGGCTGAAGATCAGCGACAGCTCGCGCCGGTCCCGGTAGTGCGTGTAGCACTTGATCGTCGACGCGTCGATCTGCAGCTCGTTCCACGACGCCGGCGTCAGGCCTCGGAGCCTCTTGGTCGTCGCCGTGCTCGAGTTGCAGATCAGCATCCCGTTGAGCCCCCAGAAGTACGGCACGTGCTTGTGGCCTGACAGCGCGACGTCGATGTCGAGCTGGGTGAGCTCGGCGAGCACGTCGCCGGCGTCGAGGATGATGTTGCGCTCGCGGCCGGTCCCCGGGATCGGCACCAGGTGGTGGTGGATCACGAAGACCGTGATGTCGTTCGGCTCGTCGAACTGCTCGCGGATCCACGCGTAGTGCTCCCGTCCGATGCGCCCGTCGTTGAGGTCGGGCTCCGACGAGTCGACCGCGACGACGGTGAGCCCAGTGGCCCCGAGCCGTTCACACCGCTCCGGGCTGAACGCGACGCGGTAGCGCGAGAAGCGCTGGCCGAACAGGCTCTCGAAGTGGATGTAGCCGACGTTGCGCGAGTCGTGGTTGCCCGGGACGATCACCTTCGGGTATTCGATCTGCTCGATCCAGCGGGCGGCTTCCTCGAACTCCCACTGGTAGCCCGCGGCCGTGAGGTCTCCCACGATGACGACGACGTCCGGCTCCATCGCGTTGATCCGCTCGACCGCGTTCGCCATCGCCTCCGCGTCGAAGGTGGGCTCGCCGCAGTGGATGTCCGAGATCTGCGCGATGCGCACGGGGATCTTGCCTATCGACATCCGGCCGCCTTCTCTCCCTTTAATGTGAGGGCCGATCATAGGAGGGCGTCCTGGGCCACGGGATCACTCACAGCCTCATCAAGGCGCTGAAGCGCGTGCCGGGCTTCGACCTGCTCGAAGAGGCGGACCTCGTCGAGATCGCCGGCGCGTCCGTGAACCTCGTGTGGCGCGAGGGCAGCTGCATCTTCCAGAAGGGCCTGCCGGGCGAAGCCCTGTACATCGTGCTGTCGGGCGGCGTCCGGATCTACGACGAGGTCGACGGCCGCGAGGTCGAGATCGCGAGGACGGGTCCCGGCGACTTCTTCGGCGAGCACTCGCTGCTCCTCGACACGACCCATACGAAGAACGTCCAGGCGGTCGAGGACACCGAGCTCCTCGTGCTGTCGAAGCACTCGTTCGCGGCCCTGCTCGCGTCGAACCCGAAGCTCGAGGAGCACATCCACCGGACGCTCGAGCTGCGCCGGACCGAGGCCGAGAGCAAGTACGAGACGACGACGCCGAGCTAGGGGCCGAAGGGGCCGGGTTCGGCCCTGGTCAAGCGACCGGGAACCTCCTACTGTGGTTGCGGCGTCTACTGCTCGACCGGACGAAGAAAGGCCCCCTCATGCGCCGCACCGTCACCACCTCACTCGCCGCTCTAGGCCTCGTCGTGAGCGTCGCCGCCCCGGCTCTCGCTTGCGCCGGCCTGGT
>DASQEJ010000025.1:0-5060 GCA_035633715.1 Actinomycetota bacterium
GTTCTTCGGTCACGGGTCGCGCACGCCGGGCGCAATGGTGCTCACCGACGTGTCGATCGGGCTGCCGCTGACGAACTGCGCGAAGGCCAAGGCCAAGTTCCACGGCACGTTCGACTACTGCCGGTAGCGCTCAGGCCCCGAATCGGACGCGCAGCCTGCGGGCGTCGCGCGTCCACGCGACGTAGAGGACGAGCGCGACGGCTCCCACCGGGAGGACTGCACCGGCGGCCACTATCGCTCCCGACGCGATCGCCAGCGAGATCGACTTCGCCGTCGCGAGCGCGCGCTCGACCGGCGACTTCTCCGGCGGGGGCGGGGGCCTCCTCGCCGTGAGTCCGACGTCTATCGAGGCGTACGCGACGTCCGCCCGGACGCTGGCCCTCTCCTCTTTCGTGCTGGCTGCGGTGGGAGTCACGTCCGCGCCGGACATCTCCTGACGCGTCAGCTCTCCGATGGCGCTGAGCTCGACGACCGACTGCTCGAAGCGCGCCGATGGGACCTCTACGACGATCGCTCCCGAGCCGTGCTCGTCATCTAGGTCGACGATCGACGAGACGAGGAAGCCTCCGACCTTCGGGGAGGTGGCGAGGTCGACGACGGCCTGCGCCGCGTCGCCCAGCTCGTCCCGCGCGACCTCGAGGTCGATCGACGCCGCCTTCGACACCGACGGGCCCGCGGTCACGTCGTAGGCGCCGCCCTCCTGCGGAGCCCCGATCGGCTCCTCGACCTCGATCCCTGCATCGTCGTCGCCGCCGCACGCCGCGAGGGCCAGCCCCGCGACCATCAGAGAGACCGCCATCCGCCGGACAGACTTCATACCCGCACCCCCTCCTCGGGAAAGGGTCGCCCTGCGCCGCTGGAGGCCGCCCTACTACATGAGTAGTATCTACTACAGGGATAGTAGAGGTAGCAGGCGCCCTCGTCCAGAGGCAGTTTCGCCCCCGGCGCCGGTACGGCCGTCGGCTACGCTCAAGAGGTCCGAGTGGCGCAACGAAGCGAGGTGGTCCAGATCAGCGGCACGTTCGGCATCCCACGGCCCCCGGCCGCTCGCAACGAGCCCGTGAAGGAGTACGGGCCCGGCTCGCCCGAGCGGAGCAGCCTCACGAAGAGGCTCTCGGAGATGGCCGACGAGCGCATCGACATCCCGATGGTCGTCGATGGCCGCCCCGTGACGAGCGGCGACATCTACGAGGTCGTCATGCCGCACGATCGCAAGCACGTGCTCGGCGACGCGCACCAGGCGACGGCGGAGCACTTCGCCCAGGCGGCGGACGCCGCCCGCCGCGCGCACGCCGACTGGTCCGCGCTGCCGTGGGAGGACCGCGCCGCGATCTTCCTGCGCGCCGCCGACCTGCTGGCCGGTCCGTGGCGCGACACGATCAACGCGTCGACGATGCTCGGGCAGTCGAAGACCGTGCACCAGGCGGAGATCGACGCGGCGTGCGAGCTCATCGATTTCTGGCGGTTCAACGTCGAGTTCGCGGCGCGCATCTACGCCGAGCAGCCGTCGTCGCCCCCGGGCATGTGGAACCAGTCGGACTACCGGCCGCTCGAGGGCTTCGTCTTCGCCGTGACCCCGTTCAACTTCACGTCGATCGCGGCGAACCTTCCCACCGCGCCCGCGCTGATGGGCAACACCGTCGTCTGGAAGCCGTCGCTGACGCAGGCACACTCGGCGCACTACACGATGAAGCTCCTCGAAGCCGCGGGGATGCCGCCGGGCGTGATCAACATGATCCACGGGCCCGGACCGGAGATCGGAGAGGCCGCGCTCGCGCACGAGGAGCTCGCCGGCATCCACTTCACCGGGTCGACGCCGACGTTCAACTGGATGTGGAAGAAGGTCGGCGAGAACGTCGAGCGCTACCGGAACTACCCGCGCATCGTGGGCGAGACCGGCGGCAAGGACTTCATCGTCGCCCACCCCTCGGCGTCGGTCGACGCGCTCGCCACCGCGATCGTGCGCGGCGGGTTCGAGTACCAGGGGCAGAAGTGCTCCGCGGTGTCGCGCGTCTACGTGGCTTCGAACCTGTGGGAGAGGCTGCGCGAGCGTCTCGCCGACGAGGTCCCCGAGATCCCGATGGGCGACGTCACGGACTTCGGCAACTTCATGGGGGCCGTGATCGACGACCGCGCCTTCGACAAGCACGAGAGCGCTCTGCAGGAGGCAAAGTCGAGCAGCGACCTCGAGGTCGTCGCCGGCGGTGACGCCGACGATTCGACGGGCTACTTCGTCCGGCCGACGGTCGTACGCACGACCGATCCGCGGGCGCGGCTGTTGCGAGAGGAGCTGTTCGGCCCGATCGTCACCGTCTACGTCTATCCCGAGGGCGAGTGGGACCAGACCCTCGACCTCGTCGACTCGGCGACCCCGTACGCGCTGACGGGCTCGGTGTTCTCGTCCGAGGAGGGCCCGATCGTCGAAGCGAAGCGAAGGCTGCGCTTCTCCGCGGGGAACTTCTACGTCAACGACAAGCCCACGGGCGCGGTCGTGGGCCAGCAGCCGTTCGGAGGAGCGCGTCGCTCCGGCACGAACGACAAGGCCGGGTCGATGTGGAACCTGATCCGCTGGGTGAGCCCGCGGTCGATCAAGGAGACGTTCGTCCCGGCGACGGACTACCGCTACCCGTTCATGGACTCGGAGCGCACCGGCCCCTAGCCGCGGGCGTCTAAGCGGCGGGCTGGAGCGCGGATTTAGACGCGGGACACGAGGCGGGCGATCGCGGGGCTGCACGATCCGCCCCCCGAGCCGGTCCTGACCGACATGGACGTCTCGGGGTCGGGCGGGACCCGGCCGTGCGACATCTGCACGCCGAGCGCGATCACGACCTTGTCCTTCGAGTTGCCGGTCCAGACGTAGCGGTAGGAGCTCTCGTCGACGCGGACCTTGCTGCGGCCGGACGGCACGCTCACGTCCTGCTCGATCGTGCCGGGTACGGGGGCCGCGCCGTCGCCGTCTACGACGAGCTGGGTGACCCCGGCCGCGTCGCCGCGTGAGCCCTTCGCGGGGGCGGCCGAGACGATGCGGGCATCGCCCTCGAGCTCGACGCCGAACACGATCCTGTGTGCGCACATCCCCTTGCCGGGGTCGATCTCGATCTGCGTCCAGTACGCGGAGAAGTCACGCGCCGGGTCGGTGTCGGCGGGGGCCAGCTCGTAGGACCAGGAGCACGACTGCCCGTGCACCTCGCCGCGCCCCGCGGTTCCGTTGTCTTCGCACGGGAGCGGGACCCCGATCAGGGGGCCGGAGGTCCGGGGAGGCTGCGACGCGTCCGGGGCGGCGGCCGCGGGGGCCGCGGGCAGCCACAGGGCCGCCGCTGCCATCAGCGAGAACGTCCGGCGCATCGTCATCCCACGTCAGGGTTCGCCGCTCCGGGGGGCGGCCCTCCTCAGTGTCCGGGCGTACCCGCCCGGCGCCGGGGTGCGCGAGCATGCGGCCATGGCCAGCGGTGCGCACGACTTCGGCTTCGTCCACCGGTACGAGCCCGGGCAGGGCGACCTCACGCTGTTGCTGCTCCACGGGACCGGGGCGGACGAGAACGACCTGATACCGCTCGGCAGGGCGGTCGCGCCGGGGGCCGCGCTACTCAGCCCCCGCGGCCAGGTCCTCGAGAACGGCATGCCGAGGTTCTTCCGCCGCCTCGCCATGGGCGTCTTCGACCTCGAGGACCTGAAGGTGCGAACGGCGGACCTCGCCCGGTTCATAGGCGCCGCGGCCGAGCGTTACGGCTTCGACCTCGCCCGCACGGTCGCCGTCGGCTATTCGAACGGGGCGAACATCGCCGCGAGCCTGCTCCTGTCGGAGCCCGGGCTGGTGCGCCACGCCGCGCTCCTGCACGCGATGGTCCCGTTCCGTCCGGAGGGCCCGCTCGACCTAGCCGGGACGAACGTCCTGATCACCGGCGGGAGGCGCGACCCGATGATCCCGCTCGACCAGACGGAGGAGCTCGTCGAGATCCTGCGCGCCGGCGGCGCGGACGTCGCTCTGAGGCTCGAGCCGGGAGGCCACGAGCTGACGACGACCGAGGTCGAGACCGTGCGCGACTGGATCGGGGGCCTCGGCGCCGGTGCGGCTTAGGGAGATCGACCCCGCGCGGCTCGAGGGCCGCGAGCCCTACTTCCTGATCACCTCTCTCGTCGTGCCGCGCCCTATCGCGTGGGTGTCGTCGGTGTCGGCCGACGGTGTCTCGAACGTCGCGCCGCACAGCTACTTCAACGTGATCTCGAGCAACCCGTGGATCGTCCACTTCACCTCTACCGGCGAGAAGGACACGCTACGCAACGTGCGCGCTACCGGTGAGTTCGTGGTGAACCTGGTCACGCGCGAGCTCGTCGAGGAGATGAACTTCACGTCGGCGGACTTCCCGCCGGGGGAGAGCGAGTTCGACTGGGCGCGGCTCGAGCCGGCGCCCTCGAAGCTCGTGACGCCGCCGCGCGTCGCCCGGGCGCGCGTCGCCTTCGAGTGCCGCGTGAACGACGTCGTCTCGAAGGGGAACGGGCACATGGTCTTCGGCGACGTGCTGGTCGCCCACGTCGACGAGGCGCTGTTTCGGGACGGCCGCGTCGACCCGCACCTGCTGCGACCGGTGGGACGTCTGGGCGGCGCGCTCTACACCGACGCGTCCGGCGACGTCTTCAAGGTGCCGCGGCCGACCTGGGAGCAGGTCCGGACCGGAGAGGTCGAGCGACCCGGCGGCTAGCCCTTGCGGACGTCGTGGCGGCGGCTCTCGACCGCCATGCAACGGTCCTGGACGAAGTCGAGCCCGGCCTCCTCGGCGATCCGGCGCGCCTCGTCCGAGACGATGCCCTGCTGGAGCCACAGAGCGCGGGCGCCGATCGCGACGGCCTGGCGCGCCACCTCGGGGGCCTCTTCCGCCGGCCGGAAGACCTCGACGACGTCGACGGGCTCGGTCACGTCAGTGAGACTCGCGTAGGCGCGTTCGCCGAGGATCTCGTCGGCCTTGGGGTTCACCGGGATGATCCGGAAGCCGCGCTGCTGGAGCTCGGCCGGGACGCCGCCGCTCGGCTTGTCGGTCGTGCGGGCGATCCCGACCACGGCG
>DASQEJ010000026.1:0-6580 GCA_035633715.1 Actinomycetota bacterium
CGATAGTCGCCTGATACACGTCCTTCTCGTCCGTCCTCGCCGAGTCGAGCTCCTCGAAGACGAGCTCGTAGTCGCCGACGCGCATGCTCTCGCCCTGCGGCACGACGGCCTGGCGCTCGACCTTGCCCGACGAGCCGGCGAACCCGATCACGATCAGCACGACGCCGAGGTGCACGACGTAGCCCCCGTACCGGCGGCGGTTCCTGGACACGGCGCGGACGAGCGCGAGGTGGAACGGAAGGCCCTCGCGCGGCCGGTAGATGCGGCTGCCGCGGCCGAACTCCGCGCCGATCGCGACGGCCGTGAACGCGCACAGCGCGACGGCGAGTAGCGCGCCGGTGCTGTCGACGCCGGCCACCCACAGCGCGATCGCGGTGACGGCGCCGGCCGCGAGCGGGACGCGGACGACACGTCCGAACGCGCCGCGGCTCATCCGTCGCCACGAGATCAGGGGGCCGATGCCGGTCAGCAGGATCAGAGCGAGACCGATCGGTATGAAGACCGAGTTGAAGAACGGCGGTCCGACCGAGAGACGCGTGCCGCTCACGATCTCGGCGACGATCGGGTAGATCGTCCCCCACAGCACCGTGAACGCGGCGGCGAGGAACAAGACGTTGTTGGCGAGGAACGCGGACTCACGCGAGAGCAGCGAGTCGAAGCGGTTCTCGCCGCGCAGCGAGTCCAGCCGCCACGCGACGACGCCCAGCCCGCCGACGAGCATCAGCGCGAGGAACGGCAGGAACCACTTGCCGATCGGTCCCTCGGTGAACGTGTGGATGCTCGACAGGATCCCGGACCTCGTGAGGAACGTCCCGAACACGGCGAGCACGTAGGTCAGCACGATCAACGAGACGTTCCACACCTTGAACATCCGGCGCTTCTCCTGGATGACGACCGAATGGAGGAACGCCGTCGCGGTGAGCCACGGCATGAACGACGCGTTCTCGACCGGGTCCCAGGCCCAGTAGCCGCCCCAGCCGAGCTCCGTGTACGCCCACGCGCCCCCGAGCACGATCCCGACCGAGAGCGCGCTCCACGCGAACAGCGTCCACCGGCGTGTCGACCGGAACCACGAGTCGTCGAAACGTCCGGCGAGCAGAGCCGCGATCGCGAAAGCGAACGGGATCGAGAACCCGACGAACCCCGTGTAGAGGAGCGGCGGGTGCACGACCATCCCCGGCGACTGCAGCAGCGGGTTCAAGCCGTTGCCGTCGGGTGGGATCGTCGCCATCGTCGTGAACGGGTCCGCGGGCGCGACGAGCAGCAGGAGGAAGAAGATCGAGATGCCCGCGAGCACCGCGCCGGCCCAGCCGCCGAGGCGCGACCCGCTCCGCCGGGCGTTGCGGACCGCGATCGCCGAGAACGTCGTCAGCAGGAGCGTCCAGAACAGCAGCGATCCCTCCATGCCCCCCCACAGCGCGGCGAAGAGGTAGCCGCCGCTCAACGACTCGGACGAGTAGTTCACGACGTACTCCACCGAGAAGTCGTGGAGGAACAGCGCGTTCAGCAGCGCGACGGCCGCGAGCCCCGTGAATCCGGCGGTCGCGTACAGGGCGCGCGCCCCGGCGACGGCGAAGTCCTCACGGCTCCGCCGCGCTCCGATCGTGCTGAGGACGAGCGCGATCCCCGCGAACGCGAGGGCCGCGATGAGGGAGGGGTGCCCGAGCCCGGCGAGTGAGCGCATGGCCTAGGTCCGCTCCCGGAGAGACGTCAGGCTTGTGCCTTGAACTTCGAAGGGCACTTCGCCAGGACCTGGCTCGCGGTGAACCGGGTGCCGTCGTAGCTGCCCTGCGCCACGACCTCGACCTCGGACGAGCCGGCGTCCATCGCGGTCCAGAACGCGTCGGGCAACGTCTCGTCGGTCACCACGGTCACGGCGGTCGTGCCGTCGGTGATGTCGAACGTCGTGTCGAGCCCGTCCCTGACGACGGACTCGGGGACGACGTTGCCGTTCACCCGGTACTCCTCGGTCTGGGAGGCGAGCGAGGCCGCCTGCAGCTCGGAGGTCGTGTAATAGAAGGAGGTCGCGTTCGGGCGGAGCATCGCCCAGACGACGAGGCCCAGGAGGGCTAAGACGATGATCCCGCCCCCGACGACGAACTTGGCGCGCCGTTTCGGCGAGGCCGCGGTGGGAGACTCCATTTGGATGAGCAAGATTACCGAACGGTCGCCTTTGCGAGGGGGGCCGGCGGGATCGGGGCCGCGCGACCGGTCGGGGAAGCTGCGCCACGCCCTGGGGCTGGAGGTCCTCAGCCTCTCCTACAACGCCGTCGAAGCGGTCGTCGGCGTGGCCGCCGGGCTCGCCGCGGGGTCCGTCGCCCTGGTGGGCTTCGGCCTGGACGCGGTCGTCGAGTCGGCCTCGGCCGGCGTCCTGATCTGGCGCCTCGGCACCGAGCGCCGGGGCCGCCGCACCGCCGAGGAGGCCGAGCGAAAGGCCATCCGTCTGGTGGCGGTCGCGTTTGCCGCCCTCGCCCTGTACGTCGGCGTCCGGTCCGTCCTCGACCTGCTCGCGGCCGCGCGGCCAGAGGAGTCGACGATCGGGATCGTCCTCGCCGCCGTGTCCCTCGTCGTCATGCCCGTGCTCGCCCGGGCGAAGCGGGCCGCCGCCCGGGACCTCGACAGCCGGTCGCTCGAGGGCGACTCGGCCCAGACGATGCTCTGCACCTACATGTCGGGCGTGTTGCTGCTCGGGCTTGCGGCGAACTCGCTGTGGGGATGGTGGTGGGCGGACCCGCTCGCCGGTCTCTTCATCGCCGCCCTGGCCGCCCGTGAGGCCCGGGAGCTCTGGGTGACCGAGGACGTCTGCTGCAGTTGAGCGGCTTCCGGGTCAGGGCCATGACCCAGGCCGACGCCGAGGCGGTGGCCCGCTGGCACTACGACCCTCCGTACGACTTCTACGACTTCGAGGCCGACGCCGAGGACCTCGAGGAGGTCCTCGACCCGGCCCGCCGCGCCGGCGACTACCACGCCGTCGACCGGGACGGCGAGCTGGTCGGGTTCTTCTCGTTCAAGCGGCACGGCGACGCCCTGGAGATCGGTCTGGGCATCCGTCCGGACCTGACGGGTCGGGGGGCCGGCGCGGGGTTCCTGGAGGCGGGCCTCGACTTCGCCCGCGAGAAGTTCACGCCGAAGACCCTGTGGCTCGACGTGGCGACGTGGAACGAGAGGGCGAAGAAGGTCTACGAGCGGGCGGGGTTCGAGCCGGGCCACGTATGGACGCACGAGACGCGCCAGGGGCCGGTGGACTTCCTGAGAATGAGCCGCCCGGCCTGAGCTAGCGCAGGACGTACAGCGTCAGGAAGACCAGCACCCACACCGCGTCCACGAAGTGCCAGTAGTACGAGACCGCCTCGACCGGCCCGCCCCCAGCCGATCCCGCGTACCTCTCCCTTCGCAGGAACACCGCCGTCAGCATCACCAGGCCCGCGGCGACGTGGAGGCCGTGGAAGCCCGTGATCGTGAAGAACAGCGTGGCGAAGACGTCGGTGGAGGCGGCGAGGCCCTCGTGCGACAGCTCCGCGTACTCGTACGCCTGCCCGGCGAGGAAGACGAGGCCGAGGACGATCGTCGCCCCGAGCCGGCCCGCGTGAACCGTCACCGACGACGCCAGCAGGCACACCGTCAGGAGCACCGGGAGGACGAGCGAGGTCTCGACCGAGCCCGGGGGCGGCCACTCGGCCGCCGTGCCGCGGAGCATGAAGTAGGCCGCGAACAGCCCGCCGAAGAACATGACCTCGGACGAGACGAACAGGGTCATCCCGAGAAGAGACGGCGGGACCCGGCTACCCGCGGCGTGCGTGGTCACTCGGAGTCCGCGAGCAGGTCTTCGATCCGCGCCTCGAGCAGCTCGGGCTCGATCGCGCCCAGGACGACGCGGCCCCCCCCTCCGCCGAGCTGCGCGCCCGCGGCCGCCACGAACGTCCCGTCGGGGTCGACGAAGAACGTCTGCGGGAGCCCGCAGTCGATGCCGAGCGCGCCGGCGAGCTCCTGGTCCGGGTCGCGCACGACCGGATACGTGACGTCGAACTCCCTCACGAACCTCTTCGCCTCGGGCTCGAGGTCGCAGACGTTCACGCCGACGAAGCGGACGCCCTGCGGCTCGTAGCGCTCCCACGCGGCCTGGAACGCGGGGGCCTCGTCGCGGCACGGCCCGCACCACGACGCCCAGAAGTTGAGGACGACCGGCGAACCTTCGAGCTCGTCCGAGCCGAGCGACCCCGGTTGCGTGAGGTACGCGAGCGAGAACTCCGGCAGACGTTCGGGTTCGTCGCGCGGCGCGGGTCGCGAGAGCAGGACGCTCATCGCGGCGATCAGCATGGCAAGTGCGATTGAGAACGCAATCAGGCGCACTCGTCTGCTGGTCCGGGGGTATCCCTCGAGCTCGTCTACGGGCACCACTGGGCTCAGGGTAGCGGGGCGTTCATATATATTGCGCTCGTCTTGGAACCGACGCGCGGGGCATCCGACCATGGAGCGGCAAGACCTACGGGCAGACGTGCTCGCGTCGCCGCGTTGCTCCCCCTATTCGCTTTGCTCCTCGCGGGCTGTGAGGACCTCCGTCCGCAGGACTCCCTCGACCCCGCAGGCCCGGTAGCGCGCGAGCAGGACAAGCTCTGGGACCTCACGTTCCTCATCGCGGTCGTCATCTTCTTCATCGTCGAGCTGATGCTCGTCTACGCGCTGGTCAAGTTCCGTGAGCGTCCCGGCCGCCAGGCGGCGCAGTTCCACGGGAACACCAAGCTCGAGGTCGTCCTCACCGTCATCCCGTCGCTGATCCTGGCGGGGATCGCCGTCCCCACGGTCCAGACGATCTTCGACCAGGCGAAGACGCCGGACGACGCCCTCCACGTGAACGTGGTCGGCAAGCAGTTCTGGTGGGAGTACGAGTACGTCGACGCCGGCGTGATCACCGCCAACGAGCTCCACATCCCGACGGACCAGCCCGTGCACCTGACGCTCGACGGCGTCGCGACCGAGATCAACGGCGACCGCGGCGTGATCCACAGCTTCTGGGTCCCGCGGCTCGCCGGCGCGCAGGACATCATCCCGGGCCGCACGACGAGCATGAACATCCAGGCCGACGAGCCCGGCGAGTACGAGGGGCAGTGCAAGGAGTTCTGCGGCCTCAGCCACGCCAACATGCGCCTCCGTGTGATCGCTCACGAGCCGTCCGAGTTCCAGACGTGGCTCGCCGAGCAGCAGGAGGAGGCGGCGGAGCCGGCGGACTCGCTCGCCAAGGAGGGCCAGCAGATCTTCACCGACAGCTGCGCGTCGTGCCACGCCATCCAGGGCGTGACCGAGGCCCCCCGCAACGTCGGACCCGATCTGACGCACTTCGCGAGCCGTGAGACGTTCGCCGGCGCGATGTTCCGGCTGAACGAGGCGAACCTGGCAGCATGGATCAACGATCCGAGGGCGGTGAAGCCCGGGTCGTTGATGCCGGACTACAACCTCAGCGAGGACGAGATCGACGCCGTGGTCGAGTACCTGATGGGGCTCGAATGACGCAGCACCCGAACCACTCAGAAGGAGACGAGTAGATGGCAACCGTAGCCGCCCCGCGGCGAGGCCTCCTCAGCCGCCCGACCGCCACGTCGGGGGTGTGGGGCTGGATCACGACGGTCGACCACAAGAAGATCGGGATCCTCTACGGGGTCACGTCGTTCATCTTCTTCATCCTCGGGGGCCTCGAGGCGATCGCCATCCGGTTGCAGCTCGCGCGGCCGAACGGCGACGTCCTGACGGCTGAGGCCTACAACCAGTTCTTCACGATGCACGGCCTCACGATGATCTTCCTCGTCGTGATGCCGTTCGGCGTCGCGCTGATGAACTACTTCATCCCGTTGATGATCGGCGCCCGGGACGTCGCGTTCCCGCGGTTGAACGCGTTCTCGTACTGGACGTTCGCGCTCGGCGGGGTCTTCATCTACTCGAGCTTCTTCTTCGGCGGGGCACCCGACGGCGGCTGGTTCGGCTACGCGCCGCTCTCGGTCTCGCTGCCGGGGTCCGGCATGACCTACTACTCGCTGGGGCTCCAGATCCTCGGCATCGCGTCGCTCGCCGGCGCGGTGAACTTCATCGTGACGATCCTGAACATGCGCGCCCCGGGCATGACGTTGATGAGGATGCCGGTGTTCATCTGGATGGTCCTCGTCACGTCGTTTTTGCTGCTGTTCGCGATGCCGGTCATCGCCGTGGCGCTGTTCCAGCTCATGTTCGACCGGGTCTTCCAGGCGAACTTCTTCAACCCCGCAGCCGGCGGTGATCCGTTGCTGTGGCAGCACCTGTTCTGGCTGTTCGGTCATCCCGAGGTCTACATCATGATCCTGCCCGCGATGGGGATCGTGTCCGACGTCCTCCCGACGTTCTCGCGCAAGCCGATCTTCGGCTACGCCGCGATCGTCTTCGCCGGGGCCGCGATCGGGTTCATGGGCTGGGGGGTGTGGGCGCACCACATGTTCGCGACCGGGCTCGGCCCCGTCGCGAACTCCGCCTTCGCGCTCACGACGATGTTCATCGCGGTGCCGACGGGCGTGAAGATCTTCAACTGGATCGGCACGTTGTGGGGGGGCCAGATCCG
>DASQEJ010000027.1:0-4032 GCA_035633715.1 Actinomycetota bacterium
GGTCTCCGGCGGGAAGAGGCCGAGCCCCGGGACCCGGTACGTCGCCCACAGCGGGACGAAAGAGCTCGCGACGAGGGCGACGCCCGCGACGACGACCACGAGGTGCCCGTGCACGCGTAGCTCGCGCGCCATGTGGCGAACGCCCGCGTCAGCAGGACTTCGAGATCAGGCAGATCAGCTTCTGGATGATCGGCAGGTCGATCCCGTGGCTCTCGCAGATCTGGTCGAGCTCCGGGTTCTCGTCGAGCGCGCACGAGTGCGAGGCGTATGCGGCCGGTGTGACGAGCAGGCTCGCTGCCGCGACTGCCGTGACGAGCGCGAGGCGCGCTGAACGCATTGGTCCCTCCCAAGGGTCCGCCGGCCGGGATGACCGGTTTGCCCGCTTTGATATCACGGCGGCCCCGGGCGGCCACAGCCGGATGTCCGGCGCCCAGCCGAGCGGCAGCGCCTGGGGCGACCGGTCCGGGGGCCGGCCCGAGGTCCCGCGTCGATACAATCCGGGCGCCGGACCGACCAACCTGAGAGGTGGCCCATGGCGGTGATCAAGACGATCGACCTGGTAGGGGTGTCCTCCGAATCGTGGAGGGACGCCGCGAACCAGGCCCTCGCGGAGGCGTCCAAGACGATCCGCGGCATCACCGGCATGGAGGTCCTCGACACCTCCTGCAACGTCTCCGACGGGACCATCAGCGAGTACCTGACGCACGTCCGGATCAAGTTCCGGATCGAGCGCTGACCCGATGCCCGGCGTAGCCCTCGTCGGCATCCAATGGGGTGACGAGGGCAAGGGAAAGGTCACCGACCTCCTCGCGGAGCGGACCGACGTCGTCGTCCGCTACCAGGGCGGCAACAACGCCGGCCACACGATCGTCGTCGAGGGCGAGCGGTACGCGCTCCACCTCGTACCGACCGGGATCCTCTATCCGCACTGCACGCCGGTGATCGGGCCTGGCGTCGTCGTGAACCCGCAGGTGCTCATCGAGGAGATGGACAACCTCGCGGGCCGCGACGTCGACACGTCGCGCCTGAAGCTGTCGGGGAACGCGCACCTGATCATGCCGTACCACCTCGAGCTCGACACGGTCACGGAACGCCGCCTCGGCAAGAACAGGCTCGGCACGACCAAGCGCGGGATCGGCCCGACCTACGCCGACAAGGCGACGCGCATCGGGCTCCGCGTGCAGGACCTGCTCGACCCGAAGATCTTCTCGGAGAAGCTGGCGGTCGCGCTGAAGGAGAAGAACCTCCTGCTGACGCGTGTCTACGGGCGACTGCCGCTCGACCAGCGCACGATCGAAGAGGAGTACCTCACGTACGCGCAGCGGCTCGAGCCGCACATCGCGGACACGAGCCTGTTCGTCCAGCGCGCGCTCGACGAGGGCCGCTCGGTGATGTTCGAGGGCGCGCAGGCGACGATGCTCGACCTCGACCACGGGACGTATCCGTTCGTGACGTCGTCGAACCCGATCGCCGGCGGCGCGTGCGCGGGGGCCGGCGTGGGCCCCCGCGACATCGAGCGCGTCATCGGGATCGCGAAGGCGTACTGCACGCGCGTCGGCTCGGGACCGTTCCCCTCGGAGGCCGACCCGGTAGACGCCGAGATCCTCGTCGAGGCGGGGGCCGAGTACGGCACCACCACCGGCCGCAAGCGTCGCTGCGGATGGTTCGACGCGGTGGCGGCGCGGTACGCGGCGCGGCTCAACACCCTGACCGAGCTCGTCGTGACGAAGCTCGACGTGCTCTCGGAGTTCGACTCGATCAAGGTGTGCGTCGCCTACGAGTACGAGGGCGAGCGTTACGAGGAGTTCCCCCCGCACCAGACGATCTTCAACAAGTGCCGGCCGATCTTCGAGGAGCTTCCGGGCTGGCGCGACGACCTGACCGCGGCGCGCTCGGTCGACGACCTCCCGAAGGAGGCTCGCTCGTACCTAGAGGCGCTCGAGTCGCTCACCCGCGTGCCCGTGTCGTACGCGTCCGTGGGCCCGGGCCGCGACCAGATGGTCCCGCTGCGGGAGACCGCATGAGAGCCCTGCTGCTCGGGTCCGGGGGCCGCGAGAGCGCGCTCGCGTGGGCGCTGTCGCGCTCGAGTGCGATCGACGAGCTCGTCGCCGCGCCGGGCAACCCCGGGATCGCGGAGCACGCGACGCTCGAGCAGGTCGACGCGTCGGACGCCGCCGCGGTGATCGAGCTGGCACGCCGGGTCGACGCCGGCCTCGTCGTCGTCGGCCCCGAAGCTCCGCTCGTCGCAGGCGTCGGCGACGCGCTGCGCGCCGACGGCCTCGCGGTGTTCGGGCCGGACACCGAGGCCGCGCGCATCGAGGGATCGAAGAGCCACGCGAAGGAGCTGATGGTCGCGGCGGGGATTCCGACGGCGGCCGCGCAGACCTTCACCGAACAGGCAGAGGCGCAGGCCTACATGCGGCAGCTCGGCCCCCCCTACGTCGTGAAGGCGGACGGGCTCGCGGCCGGCAAGGGCGTCGTCGTGACGAGCGACTGGGACGAGGCCGCGGCCGCGCTCGGCGAGCGCCTCGGCGGCGGACGCTCGGTCGTGATCGAGGAGTTCCTCGACGGCGAAGAGGTCTCGCTGATCGCGTTCACCGACGGCCGCACGGTCGTCCCGTGCGAGCCCGCGCAGGACTACAAGAGGGTCTACGACGGCGACGCCGGGCCGAACACCGGCGGGATGGGCTCCTACAGTCCGGTCCCCGCGTGCCCGCCGGGCGTCGTCGACGAGATCGTCGAGCGCGTGCTGCAGCCGATGGTCGAGGCGACCGCGGCGCGTGGCGCCCCCGTCACCGGCGCCCTGTACGCGGGGCTTGCACTCACGTCGGAAGGGCCGAAGGTCATCGAGTTCAACGCGCGCTTCGGCGACCCGGAGACGCAAGCGTTGTTGCCGCGGCTCGACTCGGACTTCGGCGAGGTGGTGATCGCGACGGCGTCGGGAGACCTCGCCGGCGTCGAGCTCGACTGGTCGCCGCGCGCCTGCGTCACCGTCGTGCTCGCGAGCGGCGGCTACCCCGGCCCCCACGAGACCGGCTACGAGATCCACGGGCTCGACAAGGCGGCGGCGCTGGAAGACGTGCTGGTGTTGCACGCGGGGACTCGGCGCGACGGCGACTCGATCGTCACGGCCGGGGGCCGCGTGCTGGGGATCAGCGCGCTCGGCGACACGTTCGAGGCTGCGCGCGAGCGCGCCTACGAAGCGGCGTCTTTGGTCCAGTTCGACAACGTCCATCTCCGCAACGACATCGCGACGAGAGCGATCGAAAGGGGCGACGGCGGGTGAGCGCGCTCGTGGGGATCGTGATGGGCAGCCAGTCCGATTGGGCGACGATGAAGCACGTCGCGACGGTGCTGGACGACTTGGGCGTGTCGTACGAGACCAAGATCGTCTCGGCGCACCGGACGCCGGACCGCCTCTGGGACTACGGCAAGAGCGCGGTCGACCGCGGGCTGAAGGTCGTCGTGGCGGGCGCGGGCGGAGCCGCGCACCTCCCCGGGATGATGGCTTCGAAGACGCGGGTGCCGGTGATCGGCGTCCCGGTCCAGAGCAAAGCCCTGAACGGCGTCGACAGCCTGCTGTCGATCGTCCAGATGCCTGCCGGGTGTCCGGTCGCCACGATGGCGATCGGCGCCGCAGGTGCGACGAACGCGGGGCTCATGGCCGCGGCCATCCTGGCGTTGAACGATCCGGCTCTCGGCGAGAGGCTCGACCGGTGGCGGGAGCGGCAGTCAGACGCCGTTCCCGAAGAGCCTTCGGATGGCTGACTGTTCGGTCCAGACCGTCGGGATCCTGGGGGCCGGACAGCTAGGTCGCATGCTCGCGGTCGCCGCCTCACGGCTCGGCCTCAGGACCCACGTCTACGCGCCCGACGCCGACCCGATCGCGGCCCAGGTCGCGAATGCGTTCACGAGCGCCCGCTACGAAGACGCGGCCGCGGTGTCGGAGTTCGCCGCCGGCGTGGACGTCGTGAAGTACGAGTTCGAGAACGTCCCGGCCGAGGCTCTCGACCAGCTCGAGTCCGCGCGGAA
>DASQEJ010000028.1:0-8132 GCA_035633715.1 Actinomycetota bacterium
ACACCTCTACGAGCCGCCGCGTCGCCGCCTCGTCGAGCGGCGGGTCGAGCGCGAACTCGACCGCGGTCAGGCCGCCTGCTCGCCCAGCGCCTTCAGCCACGCGACCGTGTACTCGATCGTGCGCAGGAAGTCGTCGACGCGCACGTTCTCGTTCGGCGCGTGGATGTTCGAGTCCGGCCGGCACACACCCGCGGGCGAGACCGTCGGGATCCCGAGGACGCTAGCGACCGGATGCATCGGCCCGGTGCCGATCATCATCGGCGACACCGCGGGCTCGTGCTCGAAGACGTCGCGCGCCCCCGCGAGCGCGGCCCGACCTATCAGGGAGTCCGCAGGCGACCGAACCGGGTGCTCGTTCGAGAAGCGGTTGATCTCGATGTCGCCGAAGCCGCGCTCGTCGAGGTGCCGCCGCAGCTTCGCCACGACGTCGTCCGGGTCCTGGTCGGGCACGAGCCGCATGTCCAGCTTCGCCATCGCTTCTTTCGGCAGCACGGTCTTCGACGCTCCCGGCACGGTGAACCCGGCGACGATGCCGGCGATGTTGCAGGTCGGCTCGAAGTAGTACCGGCGCAAGAGGTCGATCCCGGTGGCGCCGCCGACGAACGAGTCGACGCCGAGTCGCTCGCGCTCGGCGTCCTCCTCGAACGGGAGGGCGCTGAGGATCGCCTCGTCGTCCTCGTTCGGCGGGATCACGTCGTCGTAGAAGCCGTCGATCAGCACCTTGCCGTCGGGGCTCCGCAGGGTCGCGAGCGCCTCGACGAGGTGCCACACGGGGCTCGGCGCGACGACCGCGAGAGACGAGTGCTGGTCCTCGGCGAGCCCGCGGTAGACGAGCTCGACGTATGCGAGTCCCTTAGCGCCGAACACGAACTCCGGGCGACCGACGTGGTCGATGCCCATGCCCTCCCATATGCAGCCGTCGGCGCGGAGCTTGTCGCCGTACCGCGTGACGATCGACTGGAACGACTTCGATCCCGTCTCCTCTTCGCCCTCGACGAGGAACTTCACCTGGACGGGCAGCTCGCCGTGGACCGCCCGGTACACCTCGAGCCCGGCGAGCCGCGCGACGAGGTCACCCTTGTTGTCCGCCGCTCCGCGGGCGTAGAACACGCCGTCTCGCACCTCGGGCGCGAACGGCTTCGAGTCCCACAGCTCGATCGGGTCGACCGGCTGGACGTCGTAGTGGTCGTAGATCAGCACGGTGCGCTCGCCCCCGCCGAGACGCGACAGCAACGCGTCCGGCGCCCCCTGGTACGTGAGCCGCTCGGTGTCGCCGCCGAGCTCGCCGAACCGCTCCTCGAGCCACGCCGCCATCCGCGAGAGCTCGTCCGGCTGCTCCGCGAGCGACGGGATCGAACAGGCCTGCTCGAGCCAGCCGAGGTAACGGGCCGAGTTCTCGTGGACGTAGTCGCGCGCGTTCAAGAAGGGCTCCTCGATAGAGACGACGGTTGCCGAGCGGGTGAAGGGAATCGAACCCTCATGACCAGCTTGGAAGGCTGGAGCTCTGCCATTGAGCTACACCCGCAGATGCCTACGAGGATAGCGGGGGCCTAGAGCCCCGACTTGACGACCTTGTCCACCTCGAAGAGCAGGTCCATCAGGGCGTCGGTGTCCTGGGGGTATCCGTCGAACTCTCGGGCCGCCATCGTGGACACCGAGCTCGAAGACGGGACCGGGAACTCGCCGGCCGCGGCCTGGCGTAGACGCTGCACGAACACCACCTGGAGCCACGTCGAGAACGCGACGGTCTCCATCCCGAAGGCGCCCCCCGCGAGGACCGTGTTCTCCGAAGGAGGCTCCTCCATCCACCACCCGAGGCGCCTCAGCTCGGCCTCGATCCCGTCCGCGAGCTCGCCGAGCCGCTTCCGTTTGGCGTCGGCCTTCTTCGTCGCCCTGCTCGGGGGCCGTGCGTCGACCGAGACCTTCCGCTCTCCGATGCTGGGTTCGGCGAGCAACCGGAAGATCTCGCGTGTGATCTTGCCGAGCCGCCCGGTCATCGACGTCGACTCCAGCTCGTGGTGGTCGCCGGTCGAGGCGACGTCGATCGTCAGCTTGCTCGCGACCATGCGGGGGTCGCTGTGGACGACCAGGTCGTCGCGGAACCACACCCGCACCGGGGGCCGGACGTCGAGCTCGAGCCGCCTCGTCCTGTACTCGAAGACGAAGACCTTCGTCTGCCCGACGGCCACGATGACGGTCTCCGGCAGCCCCCCGGCCCGCCGGCGGACGTGCTTAGGCGTCCGGCCGAAGACCGAGCCCACGAGGGCCCCCAGGAGGCCGTTGCTCACCCCCGAAGCCCACCCGCCGGCGACCTGGAACGTGCCGGCGGCGATCACCGGCTCGTCGCAGTAGGGACGGACGGCCTCGATCGTGGGCTCCATCCACTCGTACAGCTGGGCGTCCACCGATGCCGCCTCCGTCCTAGCCAGTCGGGGCGGCCGGATTTGAACCGGCGACCTCCTGCTCCCAAAGCAGGCGCGCTGGACCAAGCTGCGCTACGCCCCGTGTGTCCCATCTTCGCACCCGGACGTCCGCCGGGGCAGCCGCCGGTTGTCCCCGGGTCAGAAAGACCCCCCGCCCCAAATGCCCGATTAGGGAGGATGTGCGCCGCGAAAACTCCGCGCCCTTGTCCACACTGTATAGAAATCGTGACGTTTGGAGGCCCCGAAGTGCGTGCATAACCTCCAGCGACCGACTACGTTGTGTGAGCGCGGTGGTCACCGGCACGCCGCGGAGGTCGTATTGTTCGGCCGAGGCCGGACGCTGAGACAGCGAAAAAGGTAACGCAGCGTAACGGGCGCTTTACGAGGTTGCAAAGCGTCCTGCTTGAGGGCCAGGGGCCGTCATCCCCACTTTCGTCCGCCTAGCGCGGCTCCTGGCCCTCAACCAGGATTCTCAACAGCCACGTTAACCGGATTTTCGCCCTTTGCGCTAGTACTCCTGCCACCCTTTTCCACGCGGGGCCCGAAATGGCAATCCCGAGGCCCGTCAGGCCGAGGGCTACTATGACCAACCCATGGCCACCGACCTGCACATCTCGTCCGAGAGACTCGACAAGGACCGCGTGAAGCTCCGCGTGGAGGCCCCCGAGTCTTCGCTCAAGCCCGCGCTGGACGCGGTGTACAGAAGGTGGGCGGGCGAGATCAAGGTCTCCGGCTTCCGGAAGGGCAAGGTCCCGCGCCAGATCATCGACGCGAGGGTCGGCCCCGAGGTCATCCGCGAGGAGGCCCTCCGGGACGCCCTGCCGGACCTCTACCGCGAGGCCCTCACGGCCGAGAGCCTCGAAGCGATCGCCCCCCCGGAGATCGAGGTGCTCGAGTTCGACCCGGGCGCGCCGATCCTGTTCGAGGCCATCGTCGACGTGCGACCCGAGGTGCGGATCCCCGACCTCGCGTCGATCTCGATCGAGGCGCCGCCGTCCGAGGTCACCGACGAGGAGCTCGACGAGCAGCTCGACCGCCTGCGGGACCGGTTCGCCGAGCTCGAGCCCGTCGGCCGCGAGGCCCGCCGGGGCGACTTCGTCCTCATCGACCTCAAGGGCTACCGCCACGACGAGCCCGTCGAGGGCGCCAGCGCTCCGGACTTCCTCTACGAGGTCGGCTCCCGCTCGGGCCCGCCGAAGCTCGACGAGGAGCTCGAGGGCTCGCGGCCCGGCGCCATCCTCAAGTTCACGGACACGCTTCCTCCCGACGCCGGCGACCTCGCCGGCCAGGAGATCTCGTTCACGGTCCTCGTCAAAGAGGTGAAGGTGAAGCGGCTGCCGCCGCTCGACGACGAGCTCGCGAAGACGATGGGCGAGTTCGACTCGCTGGACGAGCTGAAAGACGACCTCCGCGAGCGCCTCTCGGGCGTCAAGCGGGGGATGGTCCGCGAGGAGATCGGGAACCGGGCGCTGACGGCCCTCGTCGACGCCTCGGACCTCGAGCCGCCCGAGAAGCTCGTCGAGAGCGAGCTGGAGCACCGACTCGAGCACTTCGAGCAGGACCTGAAGCGGGCGGGGCTGACGATGGACGAGTACACGAAGCGCGCCGACCTCACCGACCTCGAGGTCCGCCGCGACATCCGCCGCCAGGTCGAGCGGTCGGTGAAGGCCGAGCTTCTGCTCGAGGAGATCGCCCGCACCGAGAGCTTCGACGTCACCGAGGAGGACATCGGCCGAGAGGTCGCGCTGCTCGCCCACCAGTCCGGACGCGATCCCAAAGAGGTCGCGGAACAAGTCGTGAACGCGGGGCGTTTGGGCTCCCTAGCGGCCGATATCATGCGCCGAAAGGCCCTGGAGCATGTCGTCGAGGCCATAAACGTGGCCGGCCGGCCGACCGAAGAACCCACGACGGACCGCCCCGGCGGGACGCCAATAGAAGAGGAAGCGGAGGCGCACCCCACATGACCCAGCAGCCCCACAACTACCTCGTCCCGATGGTCGTCGAACAGACGAGCCGCGGCGAGCGTGCGTTCGACATCTACTCGCGTCTCCTGAAGGAGCGCATCATCTTCCTCGGCACCCCCGTGGACGACCAGGTGGCGAACCTCATCGTCGCCCAGTTCCTCCACCTCGAGTCCGAGGACCCCGACAAGGACATCAGCCTCTACATCAACTCGCCGGGCGGCCAGGTCTACGCGGGCATGGCCATCTACGACACGATGCAGTACATCAAGCCCGACGTCTCGACGATCTGCGTGGGCATGGCGATGTCGATGGGCGCGATCCTGTTGTGCGGCGGAGCCAAGGGCAAGCGGTTCTCGCTGCCGAACGCGAAGATCATGATCCACCAGGGCTCCGCGGGCTATCAGGGCACCGCGGCGGACATCGAGATCCACGCCCGCGAGATCCTCGACGTGAACCGCAGGATGATCGAGATCATCTCCGAGCACACCGAGCAGACCACCGAGCAGGTGCGCAAGGACCTCGACCGCGACCGTTTCATGAGCGCCGACGAGTCGAAGGCCTACGGTATTATCGACGAGGTGATCTCGAGCCGGACCGTCGCCGAGAAAAAGGGCGGCGCGCTTCTCCAAGGGGAGCCGGCCCGGATCGCACACGCCGAAGCCGAGGGTGCTCCGGTCGAGAGCCCAGAGGCGTAGCGGGGGAGCGGATAGTGCCTAAGTTCGGTGACGGCGGAGACCTGTTGAAGTGCTCCTTCTGCGGCAAGTCGCAGAAGCAGGTCAAGAAGCTGATCGCCGGTCCCGGCGTGTACATCTGCGACGAGTGCATCGACCTCTGCAACGAGATCATCGAAGAGGAGCTCGCAGAGACCCCTGAGCTCAAGCTCGAGGACCTCCCCAAGCCGAAGGAGATCTACGAGTTCCTGAACGACTACATCGTCGGGCAGGAGCAGGCCAAGAAGGTCCTGTCGGTCGCGGTCTACAACCACTACAAGAGGATCCAGGTCGGCGCGCACGTCGACGGCGACGTCGAGCTGGCGAAGTCGAACATCGTCCTGCTCGGCCCCACCGGCTGCGGCAAGACCTTGCTCGCGCAGACGCTCGCCCGCATGCTCAACGTCCCGTTCGCGATCGCGGACGCCACGGCGTTGACCGAGGCGGGCTACGTCGGCGAGGACGTCGAGAACATCCTGCTGAAGCTCATCCAGGCCGCGGACTACGACGTGAAGCGCGCCGAGACCGGGATCATCTACATCGACGAGGTCGACAAGATCGCGCGCAAGAGCGAGAACCCGTCGATCACGCGCGACGTGTCCGGCGAGGGCGTCCAGCAGGCGCTGCTGAAGATCCTCGAGGGGACTACGGCAAGCGTGCCCCCGCAGGGCGGGCGCAAGCACCCGCACCAGGAGTTCATCCAGATCGACACGACGAACGTGCTGTTCATCTGCGGCGGTGCGTTCGCGGGGCTCGAGAAGATCATCGAGAGCCGCATCGGTCGCAAGGGCATCGGCTTCGGCGCCGACGTGCGCAAGATGGAGGAGAAGAACCTCGGCGACATCCTCGAGCACGTGCTCCCCGAGGACCTCCTGAGGTACGGCCTGATCCCCGAGTTCATCGGCCGCCTCCCGGTCATCACGAACGTGCACAACCTCGACAAGGACGCGCTCGTCCAGATCCTGACCGAGCCCAAGAACGCGCTGATCCGCCAGTTCAAGAAGTTCTTCGAGTTCGACGGCGTCGAGCTCGACTTCACCGACGACGCCCTCGAGGCGGTCGCCGAGCAATCGATGCTGCGCGGGACCGGCGCCCGCGGGCTGCGCGCCATCCTCGAAGAGGTGCTCCTCAACGTGATGTACGACCTGCCGAGCCGCGAGGACGTCGGTAAGTGCGTGATCAACCGCGAGGTCGTGCTCGAACGGGTGAACCCCACGCTGGTACCGCGGACGAAGGAGCGCACGGAGCGCCCCGCCCGCGGCGAGCGCTCGGCCTGAGCCGAACCCTCGATACCCTCGCCCCGCTTCGTTGTATCCCGTAGTGAGATGACCGTGTCTCTCGACCCGTGGGGAGGTCCCGAGTGAAGCTCAAGTTCCTCGTCGCCGCGATCGCCGGCGCCCTCGTGGTGGGCGGTGGTGCGTTCGCGCTGACGCGGATGCTGAACGAGCCGTCCGAAGACGCCGCGGTCTCGTACGTTCCCGAAGACGCCATCGGGTACGCGAACGTCTTCATCGAGCCGTCGAACAGCCAGAAGCGCGCGCTCGACGCCCTCCTCACGAAGTTCCCAGGCATCGACACCACGGACGAGGCCATCGACAGGCTGGTCGAGCTGATCGACGCGGCCCTCGCGGAAGAAGACCTCAGCTACGAGGAGGACGTCGAGCCGTGGCTCGGGGACCAGGTCGCGGCGTTCGCGGTGAGCGGGGGGACCGTCGACCTGCCGAACTTCGCCGTGCTCGTCGAGAGCACCGACGACGGCGCGCTAGAGGACTTCGTCGACGCGGTCGCGGCCAAGTCGGAGGTCGAGCTAGAGGAGAAGACGTACGAGGGCGAGGCGTACCGGATGCAGGCGAGCGGGGAGGACGAGACCGCCGTCGGGGTGGTCGACGGGTTCCTGATCGTCGGCACCGAGGACGCGTTCAAGGCCGCCGTCGACGCCAACGCCGGCGGCGAGACGCTCGAGGACGACGAGGACTTCCTCGAAGCCACCGAGCCGTTGAACGAGGACTGGATCGGCCTCTTCTACCTCGACACCGCCGAGTTCGTCTCCGAGTTCGCAGAGACAGAGGGCCTCGGCCCGAACGAGCAGGCGGCGTTCGACGCGCTCGGGCTCGACCAGCAGAACCCGCAAGCGGCGATCCTCTACGCGTCGTCCGACTCCGTGACGTTCGAGACCACGGGCGGGTTCAACCCGACGGGCCAGTTCGGCGAGCTCGCCGAGGTCGTGGGCGAGCCGGGGCTCGTCCCGGACCTGCCGGGCGGGACGTGGGCCGCGTACGGGATCCCGAGCTTCGGCGGGTTCTTCGACGGCCTCTTCGAGACCTTCCAGAACATCCCCGGCTTCGACCGCGCGCAGGTCGACGCGATGTTCTACGGCCAGACCGGCCTCCGTCTGCAGGAGGACGTCCTCTCGTGGATGGAGGACGCGGGCTTCTTCGTCCAGGGGACGAGCATCCAGGAGATCGGGGGCGGCCTCGTCATCGAGTCGAACGACCCGGCGAAGACGGACCGGCTGCTGGACAAGCTCCACGATCTCGTGAGGCAGCAGGGGATCAGGACGACCCCCGAGAGCCTCGGCGGGCTCGAGGGCTTCTCGATCGCGATCCCCGGCGTGCCGGCGCCGGTCTACGCGCTCGGAGGCGAGCGGTTTGTCGTCGCGTACGGGGAGGCCGCCGCAGAGGCGGCCGCCGGCGAGGGCGAGAGGTTGCGGGACTCCGAGGCCTTCGCCGCGGCGCAGGACGCGGTAGGCGACGACTTCAACGTCTCGTTCTTCGTGGACGTCGACGCGGCGCAGAGGTTCGGCGAGGCCGCGGCCACGTTCGCCGGAGCGCCCATGGACACGTACGAGCAAGAGGTGAAGCCCTTCGTCGACGTGCTGACGCACGTGGTCGGCGCCGCGAAGATGGAGGGCGAGACCATCGTCCAGAAGTTCGTGATCGGAGTGGAATGACCGAGCTGCCGAAGGCGTACCAGCCGGAGGACATCGAGAAGCGCTGGTACGAGGAGTGGGAGCGCAGCGGCGCGTTCCGCGCCGA
>DASQEJ010000029.1:0-6311 GCA_035633715.1 Actinomycetota bacterium
GCGCGAGTGCGCGTCGCTGCCGCCGACACCCCAGACCTCGTAACCCTGGACTAAGAGCTCGTCCCACATCGCGAGCGTCTCCTTCGTCGGGAAACGCCCCCCGTTCGTGAGCTCGATCGCCCTGAACGCGGCCGGGTCGTCGGCCGCCGGCCCCGCGAAGCCGACCACGCCCTCGCCGCAGTCCTCAGCGGGATACCAGCAGTCCCACTTGTTCCCGCCCTGGAAGGGGTGGTTGATCGCGCCCCATCCACCGAGCGAGGCGACGCCCTCGACGTAACGGATGTCGGGGATGCGCCGGGCCGAGTTCGGGACGTACGACGGCGTCGAGTACGCGCTGAAGTGCCCGGCGAAGCTCACGCCCGCGCTCCCGAGCTCCTCGCCCATCAGCATCCGGACGCCGCTGCGCGGCGCGATCTCCTCGGCCGCGGTGCGCAGGTGCTCCCACTCCTCGATCCCCTTCTCGAGGTCGAAGTCCCGTCCGCCGGAGAGCCATGCCCCGTGCTCGACGAGGATCACCCACTTCGCGTCCGCCTTCGCAGCGGCCGCGGCGGTGATGTCGACGAGAGCCCGCGCGCACTCGATGCCCTCGACGAAGCGGTCACCGCGACGGCAGTCGGGATGCTTCACCAGGTCGCGGTCACCCGCGGCGTGCACGTGGACGTCGCCCATCTTCCATTCGGGGAACTCGACGGCGCCGAGGTCGGGCTCGACGTACACATCACGCGGGGGAGGCGGCTCCGCGATCGCGATGCCCGCGCTCACGCCTCCGCCGAACCCTGCGCACACGGTCAGGATCCAGACGCTCCAGCGCGGGTGGGCGATCATCCACACGAGGTAGGACGCGAGTGACGTCGCGATCAGGAACCCGATCGCGAGCGGGATCAGCGGGCTCTCTATGTCCAGCCCCAGCATGTCCTCGGAGAACACGACCGCGAAGCCACCGGCGACCAGCGCCGCGACCACGCCCGCGTAGCTCCACGGTTGCAGCGGCCGCGCCGCGAAGAACGCGAGGACGCTTACCCCGCCGAGCACGCCTGCCAGGAGGCCCAGGAGGAGCGGTCCCGCACCGAAGGCCGTGTCGACCCTCATCTCCCGAGCGACGAAGAACCAGAAGCCGCCGTGGACCGCCCCCGCCGCCGCGGCTACGAGCCACTCCCGAACCCGCTTCGAAGTCATCCGCGAAGCCTTTCCGCCCGCGAGCCGCCGCTAGAACGGCGAGCTCGACAGCACCCCCTGCTCGTACACGTCCCACAGCCGGCCGAGGAACATCTGGCCGAAGCGGCGGAGCGCGTCGGCCTTGTCCCGCGCGGTCGGGCCCGTGGCGCGAAACGTCGTCATCTGCCGCGCGAAGTCGGCGGGCCTGATCTTGAGGATCCCGGCCGCCACGACCTCGGCGCCCTTCTCGTCGTTCGCTTCGACGCGGCCGCGCAGCACCTTCGTGTAGAGCGTCGTCGTGTCGCGCCACGCGTCGAGCCCGCGGTGGTTCTGCACGACCTTGTAGCCCGACAGCGTGAGGTCGTGGCCGGCCGAGTCCTGGAAGAAGATCCGGTAGAGCATGCGCAGGTTGCCGGGATCGTCGCCCTCCTGCACGAACAGGTTGAACGTCCCCTCGGCCGGGAGCCGGCCGCCGAGCGCCTCGCATCCGATCCAGCCGGTAGCGCGGGCCTCGTGCTCCGGGTCGATGACGAACCGGTTCACGCCCTCGATCTCCATCGTCAGGTGGAACATGAACGCGACGCCGGAGTCGCGGCCCTCGCGCTCGCCGGACGCGAAGTCGGACGCGCCGAACCCGACGTAGCCCTTCATCTCCTCGGTGAAGCTCATCGACGAGAGCCCTGGTGGGATGGGCCGCTCGCCGCTCAGCGGGATGCCCTCCCGGCGGCACCACTCCCGCGCGTATCGCACGCCGAGGGCTACCGCCTCCGCCAGGCGGTCGCGGCTGAAGTTGATCAGGTAGTGGAGCGGGACCTCCGCCTGCAGCATCTTCACCTCGACGCGCCGGCCGAACTCGCCGGACTCGCCCGACTCGACCGCTCGGTTGTTCGCCTCGATCCGCTCGATCACGCGCCGCAGGTGCCCGTTCGCCGCCGTCTCGATGATCTGGAAGTAGTTCGCGACGAACCCGTTGCGCCACTTGGCCTGGCGGCTGACGGTCCAGATGATCCACAGCTCGTCGGCGCCGCGCCGGATGGCCTCCTCGAGGTTCGCGTCGGAGATGTAGACCGCGTCGATGTAGGTGTCGCCGTCGATGATCACGGGCGGGAACCACATCGGGAGCGCGACCGCGGCGGAGACGAAGTCGACGTCGACCTCGCCCGCCGTCCGCACGACGAGCTCGTTGCGCGTGAAGTTGTAGGCGTTGAAGGTCGCGACGCGGTCCGAGGCTCGGATCTTGTCCCAGTCCAGGCCCCAGTCGGAAAAGACGTTGGTGCGGTAGCGGTCGAGCTTGAACAACGACTCCGCGTACGGCCCCCGCAGGTACGCGCCCCAGTTCGGCTGGACGCCGCGCAGCGGGTCCATGTTCGTCCAGTTGTCCGCGATCTCCGAGCCCGACATGCCCTGGCAGTACATCGCGAGGTTGAAGACGCCTCCGCTGGCGCCGTCGGCGTGGTCGAACTCGAGCCCGGCCTCGTCCAGCAACACCTGCAGGACCCCCGCTTGGAACGCGACCTTTATCCCGCCACCTGCGAGGATCAGCGAGCGCTTCGGCCTCCGCACCCCGTCAGACGGCTGCATTCGCGCTCCAGTCCTCGAGCGTGCGGCTCGCCGTCCGGTCGGCGAGAGCCGCGATCGTCAGCGACGGGTTCGCGCCCACCGGGCCGGGCATGACGGAGCCGTCGGCTATCGACAGGCCGGGGTAGCCGAAGACCTGGCCGTACGGATCGACGACGCCCGTCGCGGGGCTGGTGCCCATCGGGCATCCGCCGAGGGAGTGCACGGTGATGAGGAAGTTCAGCCACCAGAACGAGACGTACCACCCACCCATGTTCTTGGCTATCGCGCGCATCGTGTCGTTGAGGCGTCCGAAGTAGGCGCGCGACTCCTTCGAGCTCCAGTCGACGTCGAGTAGCCCGTCCTTCAGGCACATCTGCCCGTTCGGCACGTCGCGGCCCATCCCCAGCATCGGCATCGACGTCGCCGTGAGCTCGCTGCGTCCGATCAGCCTCGACAGGGGAGAGCCCATCGTGGTGCCCGGCTTGCCCGTGAGGCGCGCCCAGCCGCGCTCGACCAAGAACCGCGCCAGGCGGGGGAGCTGCCCCGGCATGCTCTCCTCGACGAGCCAGTTGAGGAACTCCGGGTACCCCGCGTCCTCGATGTAGAAGCCGCGCCCGGTTGCGCCGCCTCCGTCGACCTCGTCGGCGCGGCGGCCGTAGGTCGTGATGACGGGTCCGTAGCTCGGGTCGAGGGTCCACGGCTTCCCGTCCGGGTGGCGCGCCTTGAACACGAGGCCGAGGAAGTCGCCGTTGCCCGAGAACCTCTGGCCGAGCATCGGCGACAGGTTCGGGAACGCGGACCGGTTCTTCAGCAGGAGGTAGGTCGTGCCGAGCGTCCCCGCGGACAGCACGAGCCGGTCGCACGTCAGCTCGTGCTGCGGGAGCTTCGACGTGTCGGTGGAACGGCCCTCGTTCGCGGGGACGTGCTCGACGTAGCGGACGGTGAACCCGCCGTCGGGGCGCGGCTCGAACGAACGGACCTCGCACCGGTCCCTGATCGTCGCCCCTTCGTCGACGGCCCTGCTGAGATAGGTGAAGTCGATGCTGTTCTTGCTGCCGTAGTTGCAGCCGACGTCGCACTCGCCGACGAGCCGGCACGTCGACCGCGGCTTGCCGTGCAGGTTGTTCGACCCGTCGTCGATCTGCTCGCCGGGGACCGGCGGGTTGTCGCCGTTCGAGAAGGAGACGGCGAGGTTCGGCAGCTCGACGGTGAGCCCCGCCGCTCCGGCGGCTTGAGCGAAGGCCGTCGCCTTGTGGGTCTGGTCGTAGGGGGGCTGGTCGATCGGGTACTGCTGGACGCCGATCATCTCCTCGACCTCTTCGTAGTGCGGGACGAGGTCGTCGTACGAGACGGGCCATTCCTCGACGCCGCCGCCCGGCATCGGCTGGTGGACGAACCAGTTGGGGTCCTTGCGGAGCAGGACGTTCGCGTAGATCAGCGAGCCGCCGCCGAGGCCGCTGCACACGACGGCGCGGATCCCCGAGAACGACCAGATGTCGAACATGCCCTGGAGGCCGCGGCTCGGGTCCCAGAAGTTGCCCGACATCTCGGTGGGGGAGCGGGGGAACTCGCCGGGCCCGTACCTCTTGCCGCGCTCGAGGACGCAGACGTCGAGGCCCGCCTTGGCGAGGCGATACGCGCTGACGCCGCCGCCGAAGCCCGACCCGACGACGATCGCATCGAAGTGCGTGCGGCCGCTCCCGCCATCCCCCACGTCCGCCAGTCTCCTACTTCGACCACGGGATCGGCAAGGGGTAAAGGAGGCCCTAACCCGGGGCGTGGTGGATCAGCGTGCGAGCTTCAAGACGTCGAGCCCGCGGGCGCCGTCGTTCGCGTAGACCCGGCCCCGGTACCAGTAGGACGACCACGTGTCGGCGTCGTCGGGCCGGAAGTGCGCGACCTCGACGGGCGTCGAGGGCTCCGAGAAGTCGACGACGCTCGTCCCGCCCGTGTACCAGCTCGTCACGACCTGCTTCGTCTTCGGGATGAAGTTGAAGTTGTGAGCGGTGCAGACCGCGGTCCCCGGGGTCCCGGCCGGATCCCCTCCACGAGGCGACGAGTGGTGCCCGAGGAACGACGGCTTCGCTGGGTCGGAGATGTCGTAGGCGTAGAGCGCCCCGGTCGGCGACTTGCCGGTCGTGCAGTCGTGCACCGTGAAGAGGCTCTCGTCGCCGATCACGAGGAGCTGTCCGTCCGGGCTCGCCACCGCGGAGTGCGGGAACTCCATGTTCGGAGGGATCTCGGCGACGAGCTTCGGCTCGACGGGGTCCGACGCGTCGAGGATCTCGGTCTCCTGCTGGCCCGGGCAGAACGCGAGCTTCGCCTTCTTCGTGAAGTGGAAGCTGAGGTCGTGGCAGCCGAACGTGTTCGGCGTGTACTCGCCCACGACCTTCATGCGTCGCGGGTTCGACACGTCGACGATGTGCTCGACGCCGCCGTTCTCGCCGAGGCCGCCGGGAGACGAATAGATGAGCGGCTTGCCGGGATAGACCGTGAGCGTGTGGGTGCCGTCGGGGAATCCGATGGCGTCCCGGAGCTTCGGGCGCTTGGGGTTCGAGACGTCGATGAGCCTGATGCCGGACTCGCCACCGCCGCAGTCGCCCGAGTAGAAGCCGAGCGCGATCAGACCCGGCTTCACGACGGCGACGTCGTTCTGCGTCCCCGGACAGCTGACGAACCCGAGCTTCTTCGGGCGGGGGCCGGACACGTCGAAGATGGACACGCCGCCTTCGTCGCCCTGGCGCGCTGCGTAGACGAGGTCGCCCGAGAACGCGAGGTCGGTGCCGGCGGTGTACGGGACGTTCGCCACGTGGGTGACGTTGTCGCTCTTGTCCACGACCACGGCGCCCGCGGGCGGCGCGGTCGCGGCCACGAGCGCGGCCGAGCAACAGGCGAGCAGCAGCTTGCGAGGTCTCATGGGTCGAGGGTTCGCCCCGGCCGGCCCATCCCCTTTCGAGCCCGCTCAGCCCTCGACGTCGACGTACACGATCGACAGCCCCGACCGAAGGATCTCGTCGCGGAGCTCGTGCAGCGTCGGGTTCCGGTCGACCCGGACCCGGATGCCCAGCGTTCGCTGCGCCTCGCGCACGCCGTCGGTCTCGATCCGGTCGAGGAACACGCGTGCGATCCGGCCCGGGTCCTCCTCGAGCTCGGCCCTCGCGGGCTTCGTCTTGCCGTCGATCGTCACCTCGAGCGCCGCGCCGCCGCGCACGTTGTGCCTCCACGAGCCGTCGGTGAACGTGCACAGGCGGCCCGCGACGATCTGCCGTGACACGGGGATGCGGTAACGCCGGCCGGACTTCAGACCGGTCACGTGCAGCACCATGAGCTTGCGGCTCATCTCGCCCTTGACGCGTCTGCCGAGCCGCCATCTCACGACGGGGTTGACGACCTTCATCAGCCACCGCGGCGGGTGGACGCGCCGGACGGGAGGAGCGGACATGGCGTCCGACCCTAGTGGAACCTCCGTTCGAGGTGCCGCTCGCAGCCTGCCGGGGCGCCGTCCTTCGTGCCGGTGACGCAGAAGTCGACGCCCAGACCGCCGTCGACCTCGTTACGGCCGGACCCGGACTGGATCTCGTCGTCGCCTCCGACGC
>DASQEJ010000030.1:0-4745 GCA_035633715.1 Actinomycetota bacterium
TCTCCGTCGCAGCGTCCTCGACCGTCGCAGTCGTGTCCTCGACCGTCTCCGTCGCAGCGGCGGCGGCCTTGTCGGCCTCGTACTTCGCCAGGCAGGCCTTGTCCGGCCCCTGCATCACGAGGTGACCCGATCCACGAGCGAGCTCGAGGGAGCCGAGACCCGTGGCCCTCGGCCAGGTCTGGACCGCGGCCGGCGTCGGCGCCTTGGCGGCCGCCTTCAGGTTCAGGACGCCCGAGCCCTGGGCCTGCGCGTCGGCCACCGGCATCTTCGACGCCGTCGACTTCATCAGGGCCTTGATCTGGTCCGGAGTCGCGGTCGGCCGCTGCTGGAGGAGCAGGGCTGCGGCGCCCGAGACGACGGCCGCGGCCTGCGACGTGCCGGTCCCCTTGAAGAGCCTCGAGTTCACGCGGCCCTCGGGGTGGTTCTGGTCGATGTACGAACCCGGCGCCCTGAGGCTCGTGACGGACTTGCCCGGGGCCACCAGGTCGGGGTTGCGGAGACCGTCGCCACGGGCGGACCAGTCCGGGACGACGTCGTCGTTGGTGTCGAACGTGCCCTTCGTGTCCGAAGCGCCGACGGCGAGGACGTACGGGTCGTACGCCGGGTTGTTCAGGGCGGGGGAGCCGAACTGCGAGTTCCCTGCCGCCACGACGACCACGATGCCCTTGTGCCATGCGACCTCTGCCGCGTAGGCAAGCGGGTCGAGCGTGTAGTGCTGCGTGCCGTCGGTTCCGAAGGACAGGTTCAGGACCCGGATGTTGAGGCCCCCGCTGTTGCGGTGCTGGACGACCCAGTCGATCGCCGCGATGACCTGAGAGACGTCGGTGGCGCCGTTGTGCGAAGCGACCTTGACGTTGACGATCCGAGCGTCCGGCGCGACGCCCACGAAGTTGTCGTGGTCGCCGTTCTCCTTGCCGGCGCCGACGGCGGCGTCACGTCCGGCGATGATGCCGGCCATGTGGGTTCCGTGACCGAAGGTGTCGAGGTAGCGGTGGTCGTCGGAGCCCGCCTCGAACGAGAGGTCCGGTCCGTTCACGACCTTGCCCGGGACCGTGAGGCCCTGCACCGGAACGACGCCGGAGTCGATCATCGCGACGTCGACGCCCTTGCCGGTGATGCCTTCACGCCAGAGGTCGCGTGCCTTGACCGCGTTCGTGGTGTTGAAGATCGAGCCGGCGTTCGTCGGGAGGCTGGCGTCGTAGCCCTCGACCTCGTGCAGCAGGTGGACGCGCTGGTCACGGGTGACCGAGTGGACCTTGCGGACCGACTCGAGGGCCGGGAGACCGGCCTTGGGGACCGTCGCGGTGAAACCGTCGATCAAGTCGATATGACGGCCGACTTGTCCGCCGAGGTCTTCGACCATCTCCTCGGGAGCGGAGCCTGCGCCCGGAAGCTCGCGGACGATCACGTCGACCATCTCCGACGTCGCCAGCGCCATCGATTCGCCCAGAGCGGGCAACGACGCGAAGAGAAGACCCAACGACAGGCCTACGGCGGCGAGGAGCTGACCCTTCTTGGAATCGTTCCAGCTGATCCCGAAAGCTATCTTCATTCGCGAACCCCCTCCTGGGTGGAACAACGGCACTACGAAGATCACCCTCCCGGTGGTACACCTGCCCTCGCCTTCCGAACATCGGCACCCGATCGGGTTTTCCGTATGGTCATTGCACGCCATCTGTCGCGCACTGCGAACGGACTAGTCCGCGCGAAGGATGTGTCCGGTTTCGCACCGGGATGGGGGGCTAGTCCTGTGTCGCGATCGGCGGTTTAGAGCACTTCGCGCAATGCGCCGAAGCAGCGATCGAGGTCTTCCTCGTCGTTGAAGAAGTGCGGCGACACCCGGAGCGCGGAGCCCCTCTTGTCGAGCACGACGTCGCGTTCGAACAGCGTGTGCAGGGCGGCCTTGGCGCGCTCGGGACCGCCGGGGATGGCAAGGCGGACGAGACCGCCGCGCCGGGCCGGGTCGCGCGGCGAGGTCACCTCGATCCCGGCGTCGTCCGCGCGCGCGACGATCCCCTCGGTCAGCTCCTGGTTGCGGCCGCGGATCGCGTCGACGCCGACCTCCAGGATCATCTCGAGCGCGGCCGCCGCGGTCCAGGCCTGAGGGAGCGTCAACGTCCCGGTCTCGAAGCGCCTCGCGTCGTCGCGCAGCCGCAGCGCAGTGCGGTCGAACCCGAAGAAGTCCTTCGTCCCGAACCACCCGACGACGAGGGGCTCCATCTTCTCGATCAGGTCGCGACGGCAGTAGAGGAACGCGAGGCCCTGCCCCCCGCACAGCCACTTGAGCGCGCCGGTCAGCAGGATGTCCGCGCCGAGCTCGTGGACGTCGATCGGCAAGACCCCGGAGCCGTGGAAGTCGTCGATCACGACGAGCGCGCCGTGCTCGT
Organism: Actinomycetota bacterium; assembly: GCA_035633715.1. Taxonomy (GTDB): domain Bacteria; phylum Actinomycetota; class CADDZG01; order CADDZG01; family WHSQ01; genus JALZEG01. Next base: position 2,388 of record DASQEJ010000030.1, read on the forward strand.
GCGCCGCCGCGACGATCGCCGGCGCGTCCATGATCCACGACGACTCGAACAGCACCCGGTTCAGGTTGACGACGGCCGTCTGGTCGTCGATGCGGGCGATGACGTCCTCGGCGGGGACGGTGACGCCGTCGGGGGACCGGACGACGTCGAGCTTGGCCCCCGCGCGCTCCGAGGCCCGCCAGACGTAGTGGTTCGTCGGGAAGTCCATGTCGGTGAGCACGACCTTCGGCCGGTCGCCGAAGTCGAGGCAGGTCCCGATCTGGGAGAGGCCCGCCGAGACCGACGGGATGACCGCCGTCTCGTCGGGGTCCGCGCCGATCAGCCGGGCGAACCGCTCCCGGCACTGCTGGACCTTCGGCATCCCGTGGTCGAACCAGAGCTCCTCGGGGCCTAGCCGCGACCAGAGGTCGAGGTGCTCGACGGCGGCGGCGCGGGCCCGGTCCGACAGCGGGCCGAGCGAGGCCGAGATGAGGTAGGTCCGCTCCGAGAGAACGGGGAACTGCGAGCGATACGAGCCGAAGTCCGTCACGCAAGGAGCGTAACGGCGGTCGCGATCGCGAAAAGCGGAAATGGAAGTTACATGTGCGTCGTTTACGATCCTTTGGTGCCCAAGAACTCCTCCTCGGCCTCCGGAGACCTCGTCATCAGGGGGGCCCGCGAGCACAACCTGAAGAACGTCCACCTCGAGCTGCCCCGGGACGCGCTGATCGTCTTCACGGGGATCTCCGGCTCGGGGAAGTCGTCGCTTGCGTTCGACACGATCTACGCGGAGGGCCAGCGGCGCTACGTCGAGTCGCTGTCGTCCTATGCCCGGCAGTTCCTCGGCCAGATGGACAAGCCCGAGGTCGACTTCATCGAAGGCCTCTCGCCGGCGATCTCGATCGACCAGAAGTCCGCCTCCCGCAACCCGCGGTCGACGGTGGGCACGATCACCGAGATCTACGACTACCTCCGCCTGCTGTTCGCCCGCATCGGCCGTCCGCACTGTCACAGCTGCGGCCGCCCCGTGGCCCGGCAGACCCCCGAGCAGATCGTCGACCAGATCCTCGAGCTGCCCGAGGGGACCCGCTTCCAGGTCCTCGCCCCGATCGTCCGGAGCCGCAAGGGCGAGTTCACGAACCTGTTCGAGGACCTGGCCCGCCGCGGCTACGCGCGAGCGAGGGTCGACGGCGAGGTCCGGGAGCTGAGCGAGAAGATCAGGCTCGACCGGTACTTCCAGCACGACGTCGACGTGATCGTCGACCGCCTGGTCCTGCGCGAGGGGATCGGCACGCGGCTGACGGACTCGGTCGAGACCGCGCTGCAGCTAGCCGAGGGCACGGCGGCGATCGAGCTCGTCGACGACGCGAGCGAGGACATCCTGTTCAGCCAGGCGTTCGCGTGCACGTTCTGCGGGATCTCGTTCGACGAGCTCGCGCCGCGGAACTTCTCGTTCAACTCGCCCTACGGCGCGTGCGAGCGATGCGACGGCCTCGGGACCCACCTCGAGGTCGACCCGGACCTCGTGATCCCGAACCCCGATCTGTCGATCGACGAGGGCGCCATCGCGCCGTGGTCGAGCCGGACGCTCGAGTACTTCGACAAGCTGCTCGAGTCGACGGCGAAGACGTTCAAGTTCAAGACGAACGTGCCGTTCAAGCGGCTCCCGAAGAAGGCGCGCGAGCTGATCCTGTACGGCTCCGAGGACGAGCAGGTCCACGTCCGCTACCGCAACCGCTTCAACCGGATCCGGTCGTACTGGACGAACTTCGAGGGCGTGGTCCCGTGGCTCGAGCGCCGCCGGTCCGAGACCGACTCCGAGTACGCGCGAGAGCGCTACGAGCAGTACTTCCGCGAGGTCCCGTGCCCGTCGTGTCACGGCGCGCGCCTGCGGCCCGAGTCGCTCGCGGTGACGATCGGCGGCAAGAACATCCACGAGGTCTGCGACATCTGCATCGGCGAGGTCGACGAGTTCCTGCGCAAGATCGAGTTCGACGACCGCGAGACGACGATCGCCGAGCGCGTGCTGAAGGAGATCCACTCGCGGCTCGGCTTCCTGCTCGACGTCGGGCTCGACTACCTAACGCTCGCCCGGGGGGCCGCGACGCTCGCCGGGGGAGAGGCGCAGCGGATCCGGCTCGCCACGCAGATCGGGTCCGGGCTCGTCGGCGTCCTCTACATCCTCGACGAGCCGTCGATCGGGCTGCACCAGCGCGACAACCGGCGGCTGATCGACACGCTGCTCCGGCTGCGCGACCTCGGCAACACGCTGATCGTCGTCGAGCACGACGAGGACACGATCCGCGTGGCCGACCACGTCGTCGACATCGGGCCGGGGGCCGGCGAGCACGGCGGCGACGTCGTCCACACGGGCTCGGT
>DASQEJ010000031.1:0-1679 GCA_035633715.1 Actinomycetota bacterium
CGGCCGAGGATGAACCAGAGGATCGCGACCGTCACGAGCAGCATGATCGTGAAGAGGATGAACGCCTGGCCCCCCTCTTCGCCCGCGTTGACCCCGGTCCGTGAGCACCCGGATAGCAGCAGCAGCGCCGCAGTCGCGAGCGAGGTCCGCACGTGGGTCCGCTTGTGCACCGTCATCTCCTCCTAGGGGACCCGGCGGGCCCGCTTCTCGCTCCGGCTGAGCCCGAACAGGTGGAGCACGAGCAGGCCGAAGAAACCGACGGTGATCATCCGGGCCTCGCCCGAGGGGTTGCCGGGGTTCTGCTGGAGGATCACGAAGGCCTCGGCGTCCGGGTCGGGCCCGGCGGGCTCCTCCTCGGCGGCGGCGTCGTCCTCGGACGGGTCGTCGTTCTCCTCCGGCGTGATGTCCTGGTCCGTGGCGGCGTCCTCTTCGTCCTCCGGAGTGGCGAGGACCTCGAAGCGCACGGCGGCGAAGAACGTCCCGTCCTCCTCCTGGAGGACCCGCGTCGCGTCGGTGTCGGTCGACGCCTGGCCGACGGCCTCGAACGCCGTCACGTCGCCGGCTTCGATGGCCTCCTCGAGGGCCTCGGTCGCGGCGCCCTCCGCCCCGGTCTTGATCTCGAGCTGGGCTTCGTCGACCGCTTCGGCCCATCCGCCGCCGTCGGGGAACTCGGCCGCGGGGCCGAACTGGATCTCCGAGATGTCGTCGGCTGCGCCGATCGTCTGATACGAGGGGAGCTCGCCGACCGGGCCGAGCGGCTCGCCGACCGACCAGACGACGCCCATCAGCAGCAGGAAGGCCAATGTGATCGACGCGCTGACGAAGTACGCGAGGCGGGGGCCGAGCACGAGCGCGAGCAGCAGCCACACGCTCCCGCAGAACACGATGATCGAGGAGACCGTTACGGCGATTCCTTCGACGAGCAGGCTGTCCACTTAGAGCGTCCTCTCGTACTCGAGAACGGCTTCGATCTGATCCTCCGTCAGCGGGTACGGCGGGATCGGGATGCCCTGTGCCGGCGCTTCGGAGAACTGCGGCATGAACGCGAACCTGCGGCCGTTGCGGATCGTGAAGAGGTGCTGGCCCTTGTCGAGGTGCTTGACGTCCCCCTTCCACAGCGCCAGGCCCGGCAGGATCGGGTCCTCGTCGGTTCCGTCGGCCTCACGTCCCTGACCCTTGTCGCCGTGGCACACCGTGCAGCGCGCCTCGAAGATCTCGGCGCCGGACGAGCACGACAGCGCGTCGTCCGCGAGCGGGTCGTTGCAGGCCTCGGGCAGCTCGGGCGGCGGCAGCTGGATGCTCTTCAGCCACGCCATCACGTCCTGGATCATCTGCTCGGTCATCGGGCCGCCGAACTCGACGCCCCACGCCGGCATCGGCGTGCCCGGGCGCCCGCGCTCGATCGTGAACTTCACGATCTCCTCGTCCCAACGGTGGAAGACCGTGTTCAGAGGAGGCGCCCGCCACGTGAGCTCTTCGCCGGTGTCGGGGTCGGTCCTCGTCGCGAGCCCGCCACCGGCCTCGGGGCCGTGACACAGCGCGCAGTTCATCCCGAGCGAGATCGACCTCTCGAGCTCCTTGTACTCGGACGCAGGGGCGTCCTCGGGGAGGAGCGGGGGCTGAGCGAAGATGAGCTCGCCGCGATGCAGCGACTCCTCGTCGAAGCGCTCCTGGAACGA
>DASQEJ010000032.1:0-1979 GCA_035633715.1 Actinomycetota bacterium
GCGACCGCCAGCGGCTCGGTCGTTAGCTGCTCGCCCGTCACCTCGTAGTCCCCGCCGAGCTCCTCGGCCACTGCGGCCAGCAGGACGTCGGGGGCCGTGGCGGACGCCACCAGGCCGTCTTCGAGCAGCGGGATGCAGCCCTCGGCGTCGCCGGACTCGAGCGGGACCGTCACGAGGTCCTCGTCGAGCTCCTGGAGCTCGACGCCCGTGGCGTCGTCGATCGGGGAGCAGACCTCGCCGGACAGGTCGGCGACGGTTTCCACTCCCTCGCCGGCAGGGACGAGCAGCCGCTGGTGCGCGACGTAGATCGGGTCGGAGAAGGCGTGCTTCCTGACGAGCTCCTCGGTGATCGTGAGGACGGGGAACGCGACGTCGATCGCGCCGGCGTCGACCAAGCCGACGAGCTCGTCGGTGGGGTGCGACTCGATCTCGAGCTCGACGTTCAGCGACGCCGCGAGGTCTTGTGCGACCGGCGTGGCGAAGTCGACCCAGGGCTGCCCGGCGTCTTCGGGCATCCCGGCGACGAGCGTGCCCTCCTCCTGGATCTCGCCCATGACGGTCTCGACGTCGAAGCTGACGAGCTCGTCGTTGTCCGGGATCGGCGGGACGCACGCGGCGAGGCCGAGCGCGAGGACTACGGGGCCGAGCCGGGAGAGGGTTCGCACTAGCGGGCGGTGCGCGTGTCGGCGTCGAGCGCGACCTGGTCCTCGAGGCCGGTGACGGCGCCGACGGCGACGCCGGTGCGCTCGCGCTGCTTGATCTCGAGCCTGCGCGACAGACGCGACAGCCCGAAGTTCGTGAGGACGAACAGGGCGCCGACGAAGATGAACACCTGCAGGTAGGGGGCCGGGACGCCGAGGCCCACGAAGGGGCTGTCGCTGGTCGAGATGACCGTGCGGGCGTGCCGGACGACCTCCTGGATGTTGATGATGTAGACGAGCGTCGTGTCCTTGTTCAGCGTGATCAGCTGCGACACGGTCGCGGGGACCATGCGGCGGAGGCCCTGCGGGAGGATCACCAGCCGCATCGCCTTGTTGTACGGGAGGCCGAGGGCCGCGGCGGCTTCGCCCTGCCCCTTCTCGAGCGACTGGATGCCGGCTCGCATGATCTCGGCGATCACGGCCGAGTTGTAGAGCGTGAGGCCGACGATCGCGGCGACGGTGAACTTCGTGCTCAGCGCGTCCGGGAGGAAGCCGGGGGCGTTGTTCTCGTAGCCGGCCTTGATCCCGGGCGGCATCCACAGGAACAGAAACAGCAGGATGAAGATCAGCGGGAGGTTGCGCCACACGTCGATCCAGAGCCCGACCGGGCCCTTCAGCCACGGCTTCTTCGAGATCCGGCCGAGCGCCAGCAGCAGCCCGAAGATCATCGACAGGATCATGCAGATGACGGCGATCTCGATGTTGACGAGGAAGCCCTTGAGGATGAACTCGCCGTTCTTGCCGGCGAACAGCCACTCCCAGTTGGACGGCCTGAACGCGTAGAGGAGGTCCATCGCCTACCGCCTGATCGCCAGGCGCGTCTCGAGGTAGCGCACGAGGAAGGTCGTCGGGATCGTCAGCACGAGGTAGCCGCACGCGGCCCAGAAGAAGACCGGGATCGTCTGGAGCGTGTCGTTGTTGATCTCGCGCGCGGTCTTGAGGAGGTCGGTCGCGCGCGCGAGCGTCGCCCCGATCACGGCCGAGTTCTTGATCATCGCGATGATGAGGTTGCCGATCGGGGGGATGACCGTGCGGATCGCCTGGGGCAGCACGATCCGTCGCAACGTGTCTCCGTAGCTGAAGCCGAGCGACAGCGACGCCTCGATCTGGCCTTGCCCGACGGCGAAAACGCCCGATCGGATCGCTTCGGCGATGTACGCCGCGGTGTAGAGGCCGAGGGCCGCGGTCGCGGCGATGAAGTTGTCGAGCGGGAGCCCCGCCCGCCGTAGCCCTGCCGACGCGATCGTCAGCAGGACTACGAGCGGCAGGTTCCTGAAC
>DASQEJ010000033.1:0-5077 GCA_035633715.1 Actinomycetota bacterium
CCCGCCTCCGCGCCGTTCCTGCCCTAACGCCGGCGACGGACGAACTGGACGCGCACGTTGCGCTGGCGGCTCAGCGAGAGCCAGCCGTAGGCGAGCGACGTCATCGCGGCCCCCGTCCCGAGCGTGGCCCAAGGGGGCACCTCGGACCGGCGGCGGTCGCTCATCCCGATCTCCTCCTCGGCGAGCGCCTCGCGGTGGTCGAGCGTGGCGCCCACGTACGCGAGCTGTGGCTGCTGCTGCTCCTGGTGGGCCATCGCGCCCTGGGCCTGCGCCTGGGACTGCGACTGCGCCTGGCCCTGAGCGCCCGGCGCGATCTCGACGATCGGCGGGGGGGCCGGGGGCAACAGCGGCGGGAGGACGAGCCCGAACGTGACGACCGGGTCGACGGGCAGGCTGGGCTCTTCGGGGACCTTCTCCTCGAGGCACGAGATCCGGGTCGTCACGGAGTCCAGGGTCCCCGTCCCATTGGTCGCCGCCAGCTCGACAGCGACGGTCTTGCCCTGGAGGCGATCCGGACAGCGATACGTGACCTCGAAGTCGAGGACGTTCGGCTTCTGCGCGACTACCGCCGGATAGGTCGCGGGCGTGACGCCGGTGACGACGTCCTCGCCCTTCACGACCTCGAGCTCGACCTCGGTGGTGCCGCGGACGGCCTCGACCAGCTTCGTGATCGCGGCCGCGAGGTTCTCGCCCTCGGCGACGTTGTGCCGGCGGACGGGACAGACCAGCTCCGCGCCCGGCTGCAGGTCGGTCACGCCGTCGCCGTCACAGTCGACGCCGGTCGACGGCGCGAGCGCGCCGGTCAGCCTGGCGATCTCCTGCATGTGGTCGAGCGGGTTGGGCACCTCGCCGACGGGGTCCTTGTCGGTCTTCGTCGTCTGACCGATGGCGAGGCCGAGCACCTTCGGGTCGAGCTCGCCAGCGGAGGGATCCCCGTCGAACGACCTGAACGCGGCCCCCACCTCGGCGAACGAGGGGATGTCCGGCGGCGAGATGCGGCCGAAGTCCGAGATCGTGAAGTCGCGATCGCCCTCGTTGCCGTTGGCGAACGGCTCGTCGGTCGCGACGAAGACGAGCTTCAGCGCGTCCTTGCGGAACGACGCGTCCTGGCCGGCCGGGACGTCGCTCGGCTCCATGGTGCCCTGCGGGACGTCGTCGATCTTCTCGCCGGTGGCGATCGCCCACAGGGCGCCGAGCTGGGAGTCGAACCGGCCGCCCGCCTCGGCCTGCAGACCCGCCAGCGCCGCTTTGAGCTGCTCCTCGTTCGAGAAGTCGGCGAGGTCGACGAGACGTTTGTAGATGAAGTTGCGCTCGCAGTTCGTGTCCGTCTCGGACTCGCAGGGCTCCCTCGGCACGGCCGTGTCGGTGTAGGCGCGCGAGACCCCGATCCCGAAGTGGACGTCGAGGCCCGCGGCGTGGAGCGAGTTGATGATCCCGCCGACGCTGTCGATCAGGCCCTGGATCGTGCCGCTCATCGTGTCGGACGTGTCGAGCAGGAAGAAGACGTCGAGCGGCGTGTTCTTGGCGGAGAGCTTCAGGCGGTAGTCGACGGCCCGCTTCGCGCCGGTCTTCATGCGGAGCTTCGTCCCTCCGGGCGTGAGCACCGGCTTCGCGGGCGGCTTGATCTCGGGTGGCGGGATCAGCCCGGGGACGTCGAACACCGGGCCGCTGGGGCCGCGCACGTCGCCGCCCCGGGTGACCGGGCCGTCGTACTTCTCGATCGTCCCGGCGGTGTGACCGTAGAAGTCCTGCTCGACCGCGAGGTCCGAGACGAGCCCCACGATCCCGGGGCGAGGGACCTGGACGCCGATCCAAGCACTGGACGCGTGGTCGAAGAAGTGGATGCGCCCGCGCGCCGAGATCATCAGCTCGTTCGGGGTGCGCCCGTAGGCGGCAGACTCGACGTCGCCGGGCGTCTGCACGAGGGGCCAGTTCTTCGCGTTGTCCGTCGAGATCCGGACGTCTTCGTGGCTCGAGCGGAACGCGAACACGATCGGCCACTCCCGCGAGGGCGCGTGGTACACCTCGACCTCGGAGACGACCGAGCCGTTCTCGAAGTGGTCGATCGAGTCGAAACTCGCCCCGCCGTCCGACGACCGCAGAAGCCCGCCTTCGCCGTACGCCCACAGCTCGGTGGGGACGATGGGGTCGATGGCGAGGTCGTCGACCCGCCGGTTCGGCTCCGTCTTCGTCAGGTCGTTGCGCAGCGTCCACGTGGCGCCGCCGTCGGCCGTGGCGAACAGGAGGTCGAGGGTCCCGCCGCCTGCATCGACGAGTAGGTAGCCGATCTGCGGGTTCGACGGGCTGATCACCAGCGCCTCGGGGTCGCCCGCCGGGGGCAGGCCGACGTCGCCGGTCACCCAGCCGTTACCGTCCTTCTCGCTGCGCACGACGTGGGGCCGGGTAGCACCCTGCGTCTGCTCCTTCACTAGGAGCAGCACGCGATCCCTGGCCGCAAGCGACCGCGGGACGTGGATCGACTCGATCGTCGCGGCCTCGCCGCGGAAGCCGTGGTCGAGCGGCGTCTTCCCCGTCACCGAGAAGACCTTCGTCCAGTTGCAGCCGCCGTTCGTCGTCCGCAGCACGTCCTTGCCGTCGGTCGCGAACATCGTCGAAGCGTCGAAGGCGTCGATCGCGAAGCTGGTGATCGGCCCCCCGCCGGCGAAGTCGGGGACGTCGTACGTGGTCCAGAAGCCGGATTGCGTGACGCGGGAGCACCCGCCCTGGGCGAGCGCGAGCGCGTTCGGAAGCACCACCGTTGCGAGCAACAGCAGCGCGACTACTACGCGTGTGGTAGCTCCGATCAGGCGCTTCAAACCATGTATCCCCCGATAGCAAGGCGCGGGCGAACTACGATTATTCCCTCGCGGGAGGTTCTCCACCCCGCCCGCCGGGGCCTGCCGGGTGGCCTAGCATCTGCCCCTAAGTACCGGGACCCGCCCCGGGGGTAACGAGAGGGAGAGCCGACGTGGCAGACAGACGATCCGACGACCAGGGAGCGGGCGTGGTCCGCGCAGGCGAGGACGCCTCGGGTCAGCGCAAGGGCGGCGTGATCGTCGACCTCGAGCGCCTGGAGTCCCACGCCGAGTCCCTGTACCTCCACCGGTTCGTCGACGCGGTGCGGCAGGCGCGGGGCGAGCACGGGCGCTACCTGGTCCTCCGGCACGGGGACGAGCTCGCGATCGCGGCCGCCGGCGACGGCAGCGCGGAGTACCTCGAAGACGCCGCAGTCGAAGAGGCGCCGCCGGGGGGCGGGCAGGGCGGCTAGCGTCACTTCCCGAGCCTATGCGCCTGCCCGTGCTACCGCCGGTGTCGCCCATGCTGGCCAAGCTGAAAGAGGAGATGCCCCGGGGTGAGGGCTGGCTCTACGAGCCGAAGTGGGACGGGTTCCGCGCCATCGCCTTTCGCGACGGCGACGACGTCCAGCTGACGAGCCGCGACACCCGGCCGATCGACCGGTACTTCCCCGAGCTCCTCGGCCCCCTGCGCGACGCGCTCCCCGACCGGTGCGTCGTCGACGGCGAGGTCGTGATCACGTCCGCGGACGGGCTCGACTTCGACGCCCTGCTGCTCCGGATCCACCCCGCGGAGTCCCGGATCAAGCTCCTCGCGGATGCCACGCCGTCCTCGTTCGTCGCCTTCGACCTCCTCGCCCTCGGCGACGAGTCGTTGATGGAGCGGCCGCTCGTCGAGCGCCGGGCGCGCCTCGAGGCGGCGCTGTCGGAGGCGCCGCCGGCCGATCCCGAGCGCATGCGGCCATGCGAGGTCTTCGTCACGCCGCAGACCGGCGACGCGGACGAGGCCGTCGTGTGGTTCGACGCCTACGAGGCGATGGGCCTCGACGGCGTGATCGCCAAGCAGTCCGACATCGTCTACTCGCCGGGCCAGCGGACGATGGTGAAGATCAAGCACCGAAGGACGGCGGACTGCGTCGTCGGCGGCTACCGGCTGTCGAAGTCCGGCGACGGCGTCGGCTCGCTGCTCCTCGGTCTCTACGACGACCGGGGCGTCCTGCACTACGTCGGGCACACGTCGTCTTTCAAGGCCGCCGAGAGGCGCGCCCTGCTCGAGGAGCTGAAGCCGCTCGAGGGCGGCACGAGCTTCGTCGGGGGCCGCGCGCCGGGGGGGCCGAGCCGCTGGACCGGCGCGAACGAGAAGACGTGGGTGCCGCTCGAGCCGTCGCTCGTGTGCGAGGTCTCGTTCGACCACATGCAGGGAGAGCGCTTCCGCCACGCGGCGACGTTCGTGCGGTGGCGCCCGGAGAAGAAGCCGAAGGACTGCGACTTCGTGCAGCTCGGCCCCCTGTTCAAGGGGAACCGCTCGACCTAGCTCTCGCAGCTCATCGCCGAACCAACCGGAGGCGAGGGCGATCCGGCGTGGGCGCGTGGCCTCACCCTCCGTCGGGGCTGGGCAAGCTCCGCTGAGTTCTGAGCAGACTCCGGCGGCTTGCGGTCACGGCGAGTCGCGACCGGCTAGGGTCGCTCCATGCTGGCAAACGCAGCCGTCGTCATCCTCGGCGGGTTGGTGGCTCTCGCGCTCTCGGCGACTCCCGCCCTCTTCGGCGGCGACCTGTCCCCGGCGCTCCTGGTGATCTCGTTCCTCTGGGGCGGGTTCCTCGCGCTCGTCGCGGTCTCGCGTCACGGCTCGGCCGCCGCGGTGTGGCGGAAGCTTCGCCGGCCGCCCGCCTGACGGCCGCTACTCCGAAGGCGGCGTGCGGGCGCGGCTCGGCTGGACGCGCGGGGGCTCCTTGTCGGCCTTCGGGAAGTGCGGGGGCCACGGCGCGTCGCCCAGGCCCCCTTCCTCGTCGCGCCGGGCGAGGTCGTGCAAGCTCTCGAGGCCGCCCGCCGAGTCGTCTATCCCCTCCCAGGGGTCGCCTCGCTCGGCGAAGCGCTCCGGCACGGTGTGGAGCGTGAGCTGCTGCGGGTCGAGGCCCTCGACCTCGTCCCACGACAGAGCACACGAGACGCGGGCGTCGGCCACCGGTCTCACCGAGTTCACCGCCGCGATCGTCCGGTCGCGCGCGTTCTGGTTGTAGTCGACGAAGTCGCCCCGGCGTTCCTCCTTCCACCACGCCGTC
>DASQEJ010000034.1:0-6469 GCA_035633715.1 Actinomycetota bacterium
GTCACCGGGTACGCGCTCGTCACCGCCCTGATGAGCGCGTTCGGGGAGGTCTCGACCCTCGCCTGGCTCAGCCGGGTGGCGGCGATCGCCCTCATCGTCACGCTGACCGCCACCTTCAACCGGTGCTTTCCCGATCGGTGGCCGGATCGCTAGACCCCTAAGGGCTAGCCAGAGCGGCCGTCCATTCCGACGCATGCAGCTCGACGTGGTCACCGGCCGCGGCCCAGATCGCGTCATGTCCGTCCGCGAGGAGCCGCGCGTAGGGGGCCTCGCCCGCCCCGCCGAGCGAAACGATGAGATCGCTCTCCCGGCGGCAGCGGGCGACAGCCCCCTCGATCACGTTTGCCGGCATGGCGTCGCGCCCGTAGGCGTCGCGGAACACGCGCAACCGGTGGGGGACGTCGGCCGGGGCGTCGGGTGACAGCGGTATCAGCGTGTGTCTCCGACCCGGACGATCTCGTCGTGCGTGTTGCCGCCGGTCAGGAGCTCCTCGTCCACCTGGCGATCGTAGTGGCGGGCTGCTCTACTATTGCGGTAGCTCTCGATCGGAATGGGGTGGAGCTCCTAGATGGCCGCTCGCAGGAAACACACGCTCGCCGACGTCCTCGGCCCGCTCGAGTCCGAGATCATGGACGTCGTCTGGGACGCGGGCGAGGTCACGGTGCGCGACGTGCACCGCACCCTGAACGAGGGTCGTCCGATCGCCTACACGACCGTCATGACGACGCTCGGTCGCCTGACCGACAAGGGGCTCCTGCGGCGCGTCGAGGACCAGCCCGCCCATCGCTACTCGGCCCTCGTCTCGCGCGAGGAGTACGCGAGCTCCACGGTCAAGTCCGTCGTGGACTGGCTCGTCCAGCACTTCCCCGACCCGGCCGTCGCGTACTTCGTCGACAAGGTCGAGAAGGAGGACGAGGAGGTCATCGAGAGGCTCCGAGAGGCCATCGACCAACGGAGAGACCCGGAGTAGTCGTGACGAGCGCGGCCCCTGCGGTCCTAGCGCTGGAGACCGACTCGGCCTGGGTCGTGATCTTCGCCGTCTCGGTCGTGACGCTCGTCGCGGCGCTGTTGCTGCGACGGCTGATCAACCGGCCCGGCGGGGTGCTCTCCGGCGTCCTTTTGTGCCTGCCCCTCGTGCTCCCGCTCGTCGCGGCGCTCGCCTACGAGCACGCGCTGCTCCCGGAGATCGCCGTCTTGCGGCCGGCGGGCTCGGCGCTACGCGACAGGTCGGGCGACCTCCTCCACCTCCTGCTGTTGCAGGACCAGCAGTCGCACGCGGTCACGCCCTACGCGCTGTCCGGATCGGCGGGCCCGTGGATCCTGCTCGCAGGCGCGCTCGTCACCTCTTTCATGCTCGTGCGCCGGGTCGTCGGCGTGGTGCTGGTGCGGCGGCTGATCTCACGCTGCAGGCCGCTCGCCGACGAGCACCTCGCGGTAGTCGCCCCGGCCCTCGACGACGTCGTCAGGCTCTCGTCGCTCCCGCGCACCCCCCAGGTGCTCGTGCTACCCGACGGGGTCCAGGGAGCGTTCGCCTGTGGCGGCAAGAAGGGCAAGATCCTGATCTCCGAGGCCGTGATCTTCGACCTCGACCGCGAGGAGCTCGAGGGCGTGCTCGCTCACGAGGTCGCCCACCTCGAGACCCACGACGTGAGGGTGGTGTTCGTGGCGGGCCTGCTTCGAGACCTCGTCGCGTGGAACCCGCTCGCGCACGTCGCGTTCCGGCGGCTGGCCTCGGATCGCGAGCGCGAGGCCGACCGGAGGGCCGCGTCGCTGACCGCCCGCCCGCTCGCCGTCGCCTCGGGGCTGCTCAAGATGTACGACCTGATGAAGTGCCAGGGCCGCTCGGCCGACCAGGGCGCGATGGCGTTCTTGCGGCCGGGGCGCCGGATCAGCCGCCGCGTGTCCGAGTTGATCGCGCTCGCCGACGGGCGGACGCTCGTCGCGCCGTCGGGGCGGATGCCGTACCTGATGGCGGGCCTGCTCGTCGCGGCGCTCGGCCTCCAGGTGGGCGCCCGGGTCGCCACACAGGACATGAACGGCTTCGCGATCGTCCTCGGCGACACCTCGACCCCGGACACGCGGTACTGGACGCCCGCCGAGATGCGCCACCGTCTCCCCGAGGGGCACCAGGTCGAGGCCCGCAGGGCCGGCCGCAAGGTCCGGATCGCCCCGTCGCCCCGCGACCCCGAGATCACCCGAGAGTTCCTCGTCAAGGAGAAGAACCTCCCGGAGTGGTTCGAGTGGATGGCGAAGAGGGCCGAGCGCAGCTCGACGGCGTCGGTGGCGTGGGAGGGGCGCCGCGAGTGGCGGGCGACCCCGGTGTTCCGGCAGGCGTCCGGCGGCGTGGCGATCTACCGCCTCAGCCCCCCGTCCTGAGCCTGACCGCCGACTCTTTTTCGCTTTCGGCTACCCTTGGTGACCTTCCTGTTGCAACGAGACCCTGAAGAGGTGCGTCCATGACCCCGCTGCTCGTAATCATCCACTCGGTCGCCGCGGTGACCCTGATCGTCTTCGTGCTCCTCCACGCGGGCCGCGGTGGCGGCGTCTCCGAGATGTTCGGCGGCGGGATGCAGACGCAGGCGATGGGGTCGACCGTGATGGAGAAGAACCTCGACCGCATCACGATCATCGTGGCGATCGTCTTCGGCGGCACGACGATCCTGCTCGCGATGCGGTTATCCGAGTAGGCGTCCGGCTCCACCGATGAAGCTCCGCCGGGCCGCGGCTGCGGCCCTCCTCGCCCTTGCCGCGCCCGCGCTGCTCGTCGCGTGCGACGACGAGGGCTCCGGCGGTGGCAGCGCCGTAGAGGAGTCTTCGGACGTCCCCGCGTCCGCCGGCGCCGAGACCAGCCCGGGCGCGTCGCCCCGGGAGCCGGGCGGGTTCACCGAGGAGGACGACGTCTTGGACGTCGCCACGAGACAGCCCGCCACGCTCGACCCGATGAGGATCCAGGACCCCGGCTCGGTCCTCGTCGCGCGTCAGCTCTACGAGGGGCTGACGCGCTGGGACCCCGTGCAGCAGAAGGTCGTGCCCGCCGCCGCGCAGTCGTGGGACGTCGGGGCCGAGGGCCGGGTCTTCACGTTCCACCTGCGTCAGGGGATGACGTTCCACGACGGGTCGCCCGTGCGCGCCCGCGACTTCGAGTTCGCGTTCGACCGGATCGCCAAGAAGACGAACGCGTCCGACCTCGCCTACACGCTCGAGCGGGTGCAGGGCTTCGCGGAGGTGAACTCCGCCGGGTCGGCCGACCAGCTCTCCGGCGTCGTCGCTCCGGACGACCTCACGCTGCGGATCACGCTGGCCGAGCCGTTCCGCGGCCTCCCAGCCGTCCTGACCCACCCGGGACTCGTACCGCTTCCCGCGAAGGCAGTGGCTCGCTACGACGAGTTCCTCGCGAAGCCCGTGGGCAACGGGCCCTTCCAGATGGCCGAGGAGTGGGTGCCCGGCGAGCCGGTGATCCTCGAGGACTTCCCCGGGTTCGTGGAGACCCCGAGCCTCGACGGCATCCGTTTCATCCCGTCGCCCGACGCCGCCGCGGCATGGCCGTTGTTCGTCGACGAGCGGCTCGACGTCGCGGAGGTCCCGTCGGGGCAGTTCGACGCGGCGCGGGATACGTTCGGGGAGGAGGGCTACCGGCCGTTCCTCGCCGGGTACTACTTCGGCCTCAACCTCAGGTCCGACCAGCTCGACAGCATCCGGATCCGCAAGGCGATCAGCCGCGCCATCGACCGGCGCGAGATCGCCGACACCGTCTACAAGGGCAACATGCAGCTGCCGCGGGGGATCGTCCCCGCGGGGATGCCGGGGTTCCAGGAGAACGTCTGCCTCACGCTGTGCCGCTATTCGCCCGAGATCGCGAAGAGCATGGTCAAGGGCGTCCCCGACAAGGCGCGGCGGATCTCGATCCAGTTCAACCGCGAGGACCCGCACGGCCGCGTCGCGCGGCTCGTCCAGAGGGACCTCGAGGCCGCGGGGTTCCGCGTGTCGATCGAGGGCTTCGGCTTCCCGCGCTACCTGCAACTTCTCCAGGACGGCAAGCAGTCGGCCTACCGGCTGGGGTGGATCGCCGAGTACCCGGAGGCAGGCGTGTTCCTCTCCGGGCTGTTCGAGTCGGACTCGCCCGACAACCACTCGGGCTTCGCGTCGCCGCGGGTGGACGCGCTGCTGGCGAAGGCACGCCGCACGCCGTCGGAGGCCGTGCGGGCCCAGACCTACGTCCAGGCCGAGAAGCTCATCCTGCAGAGCATGCCGGTCGTCCCGATCGGCTCGTTCGTCACGCACTGGGCCGCGCAGCCGTGGGTCGAGAAGATCGAGTTCGACGTGATGGGGGGCTTCGACGCGACCGAGGTCCGGCTGGGCGAGCGCCCCGCCGAGTCGTGACGGTCGCAGCCGTATAATCCGGTCCGGGCCCTGATCGTTCAGGGCCTTCGTTTCGAGCGGTGGTGGTGGAACGGTAGACACGCCAGCTTGAGGGGCTGGTGCCCGCAAGGGTGTGGGGGTTCAAATCCCCCCCACCGCACTCTTTACGTATTGTCCGGATTCGCCCGGACCGTCCAGTATCGGGAAGACGGCTTTTCGCGACCCGAGCGGAGGGAAACGGCGATGAAGGCACAGGCGGCTGCTGAGGTCCAGGCAACTCCCGAAGTCACGCTCGCGCTCGTCGGCCCCGCGGCCGAGGCCACGGCGCAAGCGGCGCTGAACCGATTCGAGGCCGCGATCCAGAGCGTCCTCGACGCGCCTCTCGACGCCGCCCGGGTCCTCGAATGGACGAGGCTCCGGGCCGTCGGCGTCATCTCCTGAGGCCCGGCGCTCGACTCTGAGCGGACCGGCGACGGGACCGATCGGTGCCTCAACGGCGAGGTCACGTTGTTCTGCGAGGGATGACGCTTTCGCCAGTACGATGCCTGCATGGCGATCCCCATCAGCGAACCTTCGAAGATCCTGCTCGACGAACCCGCCGGCTCCCTCGAAGAGCTCGGCGACGTCCAGAGCGCGGAGCGGGCCGCCGAGGTGGCGCTGAAGTGGCCGGCGTGCCTCACCGCCTGGGCCGTGATGGGCGAGGAGGCGCTCGCCGCACAGCGCTACGTCGACGCGTACGCGTACTTCCGCGTCGGCTACCACCGGGGCCTCGACGGGGTCCGCAAGGCCGGGTGGAAGGGAAGCGGCGTCGTGCCGTGGTCGCACGTGCCGAACCGCGGGTTCCTGCGCTCCCTCGCCGGGCTCGGCAAGGCCGCGGAGGCCGTGGGCGAGGCCGACGAGGCCACGCGCTGCGAGGAGTTCCTGAGGCAGCTCTCGCCGGACGCACCCTGACCGGGCGATGCCCCCGGAGCTGATCTCCAGCCCGTCCAACCCGCTACTCAAACGGATCCGCAAGCTCCGCCAGCGCAAGCACCGCGCCGAGCAAGGCGCGCTCTTCGTCGAGGGGATCGCGCCCGTCTGGCAGGCGATCGACTCGGGCGCCGCGGTCGAGGTCGTGGTGACGGCGCCGGACCTGCTGACGAGCGAGCCGGCGCGCGAGCTCCTGTCAGGTCTCGACGTCCCGGTCGTAGAGGTGACCGGCGATGCGTTCGCGACGATCGCGGAGCGAGACCACCCTGCGGGCCTCGGCGCGATCGTGGCGATCCCGGACCGGCGCCTCGACGACGTCGCCGCGGGGCCCGTCTCGCTCGTCGTAGGCCTCGACGAGGTCGGGAACCCCGGCAACCTGGGGACCGTCGTCCGGACGGCGGACGCGGCCGGAGCTGCGGCGGTCGTCGTCACGGGGCCCTCAGCCGACCCGTGGCACCCGGGCGCGGTGAAGGCGTCGATGGGAACCGTGTTCTCGACCCCGGTCGTCACCGCCGGGCTGGGCGAGCTCCTGGAGTGGGCCCGGGCGCACGGCGTCGCGATCGTGGCCACGTCGGCGCGGGGGATCGTCGACCACTGGACGGCCGACTACCCGGACCGGTGCCTGCTGCTGTTCGGGAGCGAGGCCACCGGACTGCCGCCCGAGGCCCTAAAGGCGGCGGACGAGGTGGTGCGGATCCCGCAGCAGGGGGCCGCGTCGTCGCTGAACCTCGCGGTAGCGGCCGACATAGTGATCTACGAAGCGGCGAAGCGGGAACTGCACACGTCCGGGGGGGCCTGAACCGTCCGGTACACGTGGTGCATGCGGTACACGCGGTGCGAGCGTGCACCGGATGTACCGCATGTACCGCATGCACCGGCACTCCCGTGGACCCGGCGAACGGTGACGGCGGGCAGCCTTAGCCGGTTAGCTCGGGGGCCACCTCGGCCCAGAACTCCTCGACCCGCGGCTTGCCCTCGGCCGGCCAGCTCGCGATCACGTAGTCGATCCCGGCCTCGCGCAAGCCTGCGGCGGTCGTCGTCACGGGGCCCTCAGCCGACCCGTGGCATCCGGGCGCGGTGAAGGCGTCGATGGGGACCGTGTTCTCGACCCCGGTCGTGACCGCCGGGCTGGGCGAGCTCG